>CAYJBA010000027.1:0-13655 GCA_964367865.1 uncultured Bacteriovoracaceae bacterium
AAAATCGGGGCCCCCCATAGAAATTTTCGAAGTCGATGACACTCTTGAAGCCTACCGCGCCTTAGCCGGCGCATGGCGAAGGGAGTTTGATATTCCGGTGGTGGTAGTCGCGGGAAGCGTTGGAAAAACAACGACCAAAGAACTACTCACATCGCTTTTGCGAGCCAAGTGGCCAAACGTCTTAAAAACCGAAGCGAGTCAAAATGGGTTTATCGGTGTTGCGATGACTTTGCTGGAGCTCAGGCCCGAACACGATGCTGCGGTGATCGAAGTAGGTATCGACGAGCCGGGGGCAATGGAAAAGCATATTCCTCTCATTTGCGCTAATGCTGTGGTGCTGACTGCAATCGGACCCGAGCATCTCGAAAAGCTCATCGACATAGAAACTGTTGCCAAAGAAGAATGCAAAGCCTTTGAGTTGATCGCCAAAACTGGTGGCACTGTTTTCGTTAACCTCGATGATCCATGGATCACAAAGGGAGCGTCTCAAATATCCGCTTTTTCTCCCCGTTTTGAATTTACTCTAGAGGCAGTAAATCCCTCGCCACTGAAATTGGTCGCAGAGTGGATTTCAAATCCAAGCCAGTTAACGGTCAGTGGCGCCGGATTTCAAGCCGCACGTTTTGAAATTCCGATCCCTGGCGACCACAATGCGAGAAATGCCCTCGCAGCAATTGCAATCGCACACGTCTGGGGACTAACAGATGACGAAATCAGAGTAGGTTTAAAAAAATTTAAGGGTGCCGAAGGTCGCTCCCAGGTTTGCGAGACCAGAGATGGAATTCAGGTGCTATGCGATTTTTACAATGCCAATCCTACTTCAACCGAAGCTGGCCTAAAGGTTTTAAATAAATTACCCAAGCCCGGTCGAAAAACCTGGGCTTGTTTGGGAGACATGCTAGAGCTGGGAAAGGATGAAGAGGCCTTTCATCGGGGGTTGGCACCCACTCTCTTATCATTAAAAATTGACGGCGTTTACCTCTATGGACCAAGAATGAAAAATCTAGCCGATGAGTTAGCCCGGAAAAAATTCAGCGGCACCTTAAGACATATGGATACCCACGCTGAACTTGCCAACGAACTTATTGAAAACGTGCGCCCAGGCGATGCGATTTTAATTAAAGGATCCCGCGGGATGAAAATGGAAGAAGTTTACAAAATCCTAATTATGAAAAAAGGGATTGCCCCTTGAGCGCAATCCTACTCACTTCCACTCCGGACCATTTTAAAAAAATTGCTCAGGCCCTTGCTCAAGGTGACGTCGTCGGAATTCCCACAGAAACGGTTTACGGTTTAGCTGGAAATGTTTTTTCAGAGAAAGCTTTGGCTAAAATTTTCTCAGTTAAAGAGCGACCTAAATTTGACCCTCTCATTGTTCATATTCCACCTTTTGGCGAGGCAGTTCGAGAAAATCAACGATTAGAGGCGTTAGAATCGCTATGCCTGGTTGATACCAAAAATTTTTCGCAAACGGCCAAGCGTCAATGTGAAATTTTGATGGAGCGATTTTGGCCAGGACCATTGACTCTTGTTTTTCCAAAACATTTAAAGGTTCCTGATCTTGCTACTAGCGGCCTACCCAGTGTCGCGATTCGAATGCCAAAACATCCAGGTGCCCAGGCGATTCTTAAATTATGCAAATTTCCACTCGCAGCGCCCAGTGCCAATCGATTTGGTAAAATTAGCCCCACCACCGCACAGGCCGTTGAGCAAGAGCTCGGAGATCGAATCTCTCTGATTTTAGACGGAGGTCCATCCGAAGTAGGTTTAGAATCTACAGTTGTCCAGATTGATCCGGAAGGTGGGGTGACACTCTTGCGGCCGGGAGCGATTTCACGGCAAATGCTAGAATTAGCTCTGCGTATCCCTCTCAGAGACCTATCGGATCACACTTCTACCGGTCCTTTTCCCTCTCCCGGAACATCCAAATCTCACTATGCTCCCAAAATGCCGTTGAGAGTGCTCCAAAAGCCCACCATGGAAATGAACGCGATTCAGCTGAGTGAACTCTTAAAAACGACGCTACCGGGCGTTGGCAAGCATGAAATCCGAATCGGATTGCTCACAATGAGTGGTGATTCGGATAAGAGCGCTATGTTTTTTCATGGCTTAACCGGAGTCCATGTCAACGCCAGTGCGCTGAGTAAAACCGGAAATTTAAACGAAATTGCTAAAAACCTTTTTCGTGAACTTCGATCTCTAGATCAGAGTCAAGTTCACGCTATTTTTGTAGAGCCACCTCCGAGCAAAGAAGGGTTAGGGCACGCGATCTGGGATCGACTAAACCGGGCGTCGGCAATCTAAGAGAATCCCTCCCTCTGATTTGCGCAATGCGTCTTGCAATTGACAACTCCCCTTAAAACAGGTTTAAACAGGGCAACGATTTGCATCGATCATCAAAGAAAATAAAGGAAATTTTTAATGTTCAACCCGGTTCACGAGGCGATGAAAGCGGCTCTCGAGCAAGCAAAGAAATTTGCCGGCGCTACCTCGCCTAATCCACCCGTTGGTGCGGCTGCCATCGATTCTGCTGGGCATATTCTGGCGGTAGAAGCGCACGAAAAAGCGGGCACTGCTCATGCTGAATTCAAAGTTATTGAAAAGTGCCGCGCTCAAGGAGTTCTGGATCGAATCCATACACTGGTCGTAACGCTTGAGCCATGCAACCATCACGGAAAAACCCCTCCGTGTGTAGAGGCGATTATAGCCGCAAAAATTAAGCGCGTCGTATTCGGCGCCCAAGATCTCAATCCAAAAATTACGGGCCAAGGCGCCAAATATTTAAGTGGGGTCGGAATCGAAGTATCGCAAATCGACGGCGAACTTCGCCAAGAATGCCTGGATCTCACTCGCTCTTTTACCCATTGGTCAAAATCCGGAAAGCCTTGGGTCGTAGTTAAGACTGCGATTGATATCGACGGATCAATGATTCCACCGCTCGGAGCAAAAACCTTTACCTCTCCGCAATCCATTCGATACGGACATGCATTGAGAAAACGCTCCGATGCTATTCTCACGGGCGTCGGAACCATACTTGCAGACTCTCCTCTCTACACGGTGAGACAACTTGAGGATCACCCCCATAAAACAAGGCATCTTGTAGTTATGGATCGAACTAACAGAACACCGCAGAGTTGGATTGATGAAGCAACCGCGCGGGGATTTGACGTAGTACTCGAATCTGACCTAGAAATGGCTCTCGCGCACTTGGGAGAACGGGGTTGCTTAGAAGTTCTCGTTGAGGCTGGCCCCACGCTTAGCCAGGCGATATTGACTTCCGACCTCTGGAACGAACACGTCACCATTCGAAAAAATGAAACCCGGGAGGATGAAATCCATCATGTTTACCGGAATCATTGAAGGCTTAGGAAAAGTAACCGATTTAAATCTCAGTCTCGAGCAGATGAATATTGAATTAGAGACTCCCTACTCGGACCTAGTTTTGGGCGAAAGCGTGGCGGTTAATGGCGTATGCCTCACTGTCGCTGAGATCATCATACCTAATCGTTCCCGTTTTTTTCTTAGCCGCGAAACCTTAAATCGTACCTGCTTTGAAACTTTAAGTGTGGGCTCTTTTGTTAATCTTGAACGAGCACTTCCCGCACTTGGGAGACTGTCTGGGCATTTCGTCCAGGGGCACATTGATGGAATTGGAAGCATAAGCTCGCTTAAATCCACGGGCGATTTTTTTTCTCTCGAAGTTGAGCTTCCAAAGATGCTCGGCCGGTTCTGCGTCGAAAAAGGCTCGATAGCAATCCACGGCGTCAGTCTCACTCTTAACGGAGTTTTAGACCATAGTTTGGGAACTCGGGTATCCCTTTGCCTCATCCCACACACCTATAAAAATACAGTATTTCAGCTACTTAAAGCTGGATCCCAGGTTCACATTGAAATCGACATCTTAGCCAAGTATATGGAGCGTCTATGCACAACACCGGATCAAATGAAGGCACACCCATTGCCTCAGCCTTAGATCAACTCCGCAAAGGTGGAATGGTCATATTAATCGATGACGAAGATCGCGAAAATGAGGGCGACCTTGTACTCGCTGCCGAAAAAGCTACTGCCGAAACAGTGAACTTCATGGCGATGCACGCCCGTGGATTAATCTGTCTCACACTTGAATCCTCTCGTGTCGATGCACTTGAACTTCCAATGATGACTCGTAAAAATCACTCACCTAGACAGACTGCTTTTACAGTTTCAATCGAAGCGCGCGAAGGAGTCTCCACAGGAATTTCTGCGCATGATCGTGCTCATACTATTCGTGTCGCTGTCGATTCCAAAAGCGGCCCTGACGATTTGGTTTCGCCCGGACATGTGTTTCCTCTCCGAGCCGTCGAAGGCGGCGTTCTGGTTCGCGCAGGCCATACCGAGGGTTCAGTTGACCTGATCCGAATGGCAGGTCTGAAACCCGCGGCAGTTATCTGTGAAATTATGAAAGAGGATGGAACCATGGCGAGGCTTCCAGATCTTCGAGCATTCGCCGAAAAGCATGGGTTACCCATCGTCGCAATTCGAGACGTAATCGCACATCGAATGGAAAAAGAATGTCTGATCGAAGAAATTGCTGAGACGAAGCTCCCCTCTCACTATGCAAATCCAGAATCAGGTTATGAATTTAAATTAAAAGCCTTTCGAAGTCTCATTGATGGTACCGAACATTTGGCTCTGATTAAGGCCGGACCTAACGGCCTTGCCAACCCTGCACTGGTGCGGGTTCACTCAGAATGTCTTACTGGCGATGCTTTAGGATCTATGCGTTGCGACTGCGGAACACAACTTCAAGCCTCGTTGAGGCAAATCTCCGAAAGCGGCAATGGAGTCCTCGTTTACATGCGACGCCACGAAGGCCGCGGCATCGGTCTTGGAAACAAAATCCGAGCCTACGCATTGCAAGACCAAGGCATGGATACGGTCGAAGCGAACCGTCATTTAGGATTTCAGCCTGATTTACGTCATTATGGTCTGGGTGCTCAGATTTTAAGGCATCTGGGAGTTTCGGAGCTTCGGCTACTTACCAACAATCCTAAAAAAGTCGTTGCTCTCGATGGCTATAAACTAAAAATTGTAGATCGCATTCCAATTGAAATAGCACCCAATCCCCATAATCAAACCTATCTAACGACTAAAAAAGAAAAAATGGGGCACGAGTTATCTCTCGTAGCCACTCCTTCTGACTTGGGCGCTAATCTATGAGCCCAAAAATTGCTATTATTGTGAGTCGATTTAATGAGGAAATCACGTCTGGCCTTCTTAAGGGGGCACTCAAATTTCTCGAATCTCATAATATTAAAACGCGCGAACAAGATATTTTTACAGCGCCGGGCGCTTTTGAGATCCCACTCATTGCCCAAACCCTTGCCAATAGCGGAAGTTACTCGGGAGTGATTTGCCTGGGTTGCATTATTAAGGGCGACACGGCCCATTTTGAGTTCATCAGCCTAGGGGCTACGATTGGGATCATTCAGAGCATGCTCAATACCGAAACCCCCGTGAGTTTCGGAATCTTAACCACCTACAACGAAGAGCAAGCTTTAGCGCGTAGTCGAAACGACGCTGAGAATAAAGGGCGCGAGGCTGCCGCGGCATGTCTCGAAATGATTCAGATCTTGGAGCGCATTGCCGAATCTCATTAAAGTTTGTTCCTAGGCCTAAACTGACTTAATCTTAAAATATGGCAGGCCACTCTCACCACGGACATTCGCACGATGAGGATCATAAACACGGTCCGGACGATGCTCACGCAGCTCACCGACATTTTCATGCGAGAAGTGGGGCTGCCCCCCAAGTACTAACTCGAGCTATGCTCGTGACCATCGCATTTATGATCGTCGAGCTCGTGGGAGGGATATTTGCGAATAGTCTCGCGCTTCTCTCAGATGCTGCGCACATGTTGACAGACGTAGGTGCAATTTTATTGAGTCTTTTTGCTCTCTGGATCGCCAAAATGCCTAGAAATTCCAGAATGAGCTATGGGTACCACAGAGCTGAAATTTTAGGTGCACTGACCAGCGGCCTGTTGATTTGGCTCATTTCTGGTCTTCTGGTTTATGAAGCGGCGATTCGGTTTCAATCACCTCCCGATGTCAAAGGTCCAATCGTTTTTGTTATTGCTCTGATTGGACTCGGCGCAAATCTTTTCAGCATGTCCCTTCTCCATCGCGAAAAGAAAAACAACCTCAATGTCAAAGCAGCGTATCTTCATATGCTCTCAGATTCGTTTGGGAGTATTGGAGCCGTAATTGCGGGTGCTGTGCTTTGGTGGACCGGATGGCGACTCATCGATCCCGTAGTCACCGTTGCCATGGCGATTCTCATGCTAGTCAGCTCCTGGGGGCTAGTCAAAGAAGCGGTTGTCATTTTGATGGAATCGTCCCCCATCGGGCTACACCCGGATCTTGTATTACGGGATCTGCGCGCGATTCCTGGAGTTCGCGAAGTCCACGATCTTCATATCTGGATGGTTACCAGCGGTAAACCTGCGTTAAGTGTCCATCTCATCGCCGTAGAAGAAACCCAAGCTATGCTCTCCAAAGCCAATAGTATGCTAGGTCAAAAGCATAGAATCGCCCATACAACGATTCAAATTGAGCACCCGGATCGATTTAAATCTGATCGCTGTTATGACTGTAATTGACTCTATTGAGCTACTGGGCAGGTGATGGTAAGGATTGAGGATAATAATGCGCACCCGTAGCTCAGTTGGATAGAGCATCGGTCTTCGGAACCGAGTGTCGGGAGTTCGAGTCTCTCCGGGTGCGCCATAATAAAGGTAAAGGACTAAGTGAGCGAAACTCAAACGCCCTCTTCTTTTCAATTTTTTAAAGTTCGGCGTCAAGACTTAATAACAACTGTTACCTGCCCTCCCACACTAGATTTTACCGCAGGCAAGGAATTTGATCTGGCCGTCCAAAGATGGCTGGAACACCCTGGAGTACTTTTTGTCTTAGATTTTGATCAGGTCAATAGACTGGATCTTGTATTTATAAAAAGTGTGGGACAGTTCAAAGCTATTCTCGACAAGCAGGAAGCCCACCTTTGCACGACGGGATGCTCGAATCCAATTCTTAGGCAAATAACGTCGGAAGGACTTCAAGGTATTTTTTCTCCGGTAAGAAATGTCGCTGAGTACATGAAAAACGTGAGTATATCCTTCGTTGCCTCTCGGGTAGATCCCGCGTTTGTAGACCGCTTTGTAGATTCGACGGTTAAAACAATTGAGATTCAAGCGAACACCCCACTCAAGTCTGGAAAATTTTATAAAGTTGAAACTCTGCTTCAGACAGATTTGGCAGTAACAGTTGAGATTGAGACCGAGCCTTTTAGAGGAACCGTGGCTCTTTGCTTTCCGAAACAAGCTTTATTGGATATTTATTTCAATATGCTTGGTGAGCGTTATACCAGTTTAGAGCCACCCGTATGCGATTGCGCTGCCGAACTTTTAAATATTATTTCTGGGCTTTCAGCCACAGCTCTAGAAAGCACACAAAAGATCGTGCGAAAACAACCTATCCCTCGTATTATTTCAAGTGTCGAACTTGCTGAACGGCATCATTTTCGTTCTCGAATTTTGGTAATGCCATTTTTTACTGAGTCAGGAACTATTCACCTTGAAATCAGTACTGAAACGTACAAAGAAAAATCCTGGACTTTATAAGGGCCCGAACCGCGTAGCGATCCGAGCCCTAAAAGTAGAGCAAAACCTCAATTACTGTAGCATGCACTTCAGAGCAGTTTTTTCACCGCTCTTATAAAGCTTAAACTTAAGCATTCCTTCAAACGGATGCTCGTGCTCATCGGTCATATCAATCATATTTGAAATAATTCTTAGAACGAAATCTTGTCCTAAGAAATAGTGCAATTTGTCTTGCGCGTAAATACGTTCAATCTGTAGAACAATCGGCTCTGCAGTTCCTTCGGCTTTAACCATCGCGTAGGTCCGATCAGAATGATTGAGCTTATAAACGTGAACCATGACGCCTTCAGCGTGGCAGCCCGCAATCATCGTTGCGTCTGGATGAGCGTGGTCATCAGCCATTGAAACTCCGATTTGCGACAGCAAACCTACCACTAAAATAACAAGAAGCTTTTTCATAAGTTCCCTTCTGCGGATTCTCTACGAACCCGAATATCATTACGTTACGTTCACTGCAGTAGCACTGCGAGGAATCTTAAATAAACCTAGAAGCTTAGGCAATTTAATCCCACGATTATTTTAGAGTATCTGTGCATATAAGATTTTATATAAGTCCCTCAAAGACTCGGAGCGCAAATATCTTCAACTCAAAATAACACGGTTTTTTGTTGCACGAAGACTAAATCTTTGTCATTTAGTTTGGATGGCAAAAGCATCTCGAATCTCTCGCAAAGAAGTCGGCGCGTTTATCAAGGCATTGAGAAAACAAAAGGGCTGGAATCAGACTGATCTCTCTAAAATTCTTGGAATGACTCAGAGTAATTTATCTAAAATCGAAAATGGCCTCGCAGACCTTGGGTTCGCTGAGTTTGTTTTGCTTGCCCAAGCGGCCAAATTTTCTAAGTTCAATCAAAAATTTCTTTAAATTCACTCTTCTTTAGAGATTCTTTACTCAAGAGTTTAAGCATAAAATAAGAGCGTGACCCTAGAAACCACTCGTTCTATTGAAATGGCCGGCGGTACTTCACAGCCCATTCTTTATGCGCTAGTTTTAGATTTTTTAGCATCACTAAAAATAAACCCTCAATTATCTGTTCTGGACGTAGGGTGCGGTCAAGGCGATCTACTTTATCAGCTCAAGCTAAGAGAATTCAAAAATCTGTTTGGCTGCGATGGAATCAAAAATCCCACTCGGATTCCCCCCGGCGCCTCGTATGTTCAAACTGACCTAAGAAGCGAGCGATTACCTTTTCAGGAGCAGAAATTCGATGTGGTATTAAGTATTGAAGTCATCGAGCATCTAGAAAATCCCCGTGCCCATGTCCGCGAACTATCGCGCCTATGCCAAAATGGCGGCCTGGTCATTTTGTCCACACCCAACGTTGAGAACTGGTTTAGTAAATTGAGCTTTTGCCTGCGTGGTACATTTCAATATTTCGGGCCGAAAGATTACCCAGCGCACATTACTCCAGTGCTTCCTGTTGACCTTAAGCGCATTTTTGTCGAAGCGGGATTAGAGGATTTTTCAGTCCAGTTTTCTGGCCAAGGGCGTATTCCTGGATTCAAGACCTTTTGGCAACAAATGGGCGGAACTTACTTGGGCTCAAAATTATTTACCGGAAAAGCATTTTCGGATCAGATCTTTATTATTGCGAAAAAGAGTAATGCAAGTGGCCGCTAAACGACATGTACTTTGGGTTAATGGTTGGCCCCAGATCGGTGGTGCTGAGCGGGCACAACTTACGCTATTTAGAGAACTGAGAGACCAGTACCGGTTTACGGTGGTTCTACCCTCAGAAGCAGATACGAAGCTGATCGATGAGGTTCGAGTGCTTGGCTTTGAAGTTAAACATGCTCCGCTCACCTCTCTTCGAAGAACCCTCAATCCATTTGCTCTTGCTCGTTTTGGAGGCCGATTGGCGGTGGCAAATCTGGATATCTTTAAAATCTTAAATCAAGAGCGTTTTGACCTCGTTCACACCGCCTATTCTTACGATATTCCTTTTTGTGCGATCGCGGCTCGAATTAAAAAATTGCCAGTGTTTTGGCTTATTGAAAATCCAGAAATATTTAACCGCGTAAAAGTCGGTATTCTCAACTCTTTTTCGTTGCACGGGATCGGCGGAACTTCTACTAAAATTCTCTCGGAAGCCGTTCATTCCGGACTTCGTGCAAACCGGTCAGCGTGGATTCCTAATGGATACGATGACCATATTTTTCATCCAAATTTATCTCCTCGCTCTCCCTCATCGGGGTCGGCCGTTAAAATTGGATTTGCCGGAATATTCAGTGAACGCAAGGGAGTGCTGGAGCTATGTCGCGCCTTTGGGGCACTGAGAAAAATACTCGAAGACAAAGGAGCGAACAGCCCACAAATTGAACTTTGGCTCGCGGGAAACGGCGAAGCTCATTATAAAAAAGAAATTCAAAAAATCCTTGAATACTACGGTATCCAAAATCTTGTCCATTTCGAAAGTGCGATTCACACTCCCCAAAAAATGTTCGAATTTTATCAGAAACTCGATCTATACGTCATGCTGTCCAAGCGCGAAGGAATGTCAGTTGCCATGCTCGAAGCAATGGGGTCAGGTGTTGCAAGTGCGATTCTCTCACCTTGGGGAGACGATGTAATTACAGACCCTCAAGTCGGAATTCGACTAACGACTGATGACCCCAACGCGGTTGCGAACGCATTGCTGCCTATCGTTTTAGATGCGAATAAGCGCAATGATATGGCCCGTGCGGGCGAGGCAAAGGTGCGGGCTCAGTTTTCTTCTCACCAAGCCGCTAAAAATCTAGCTCAGATGTATCAGGAAATTATTTCGTCTTAGGCTGCCAAGATCCGCAAGTTCCAAGAGCCGCTACTACGCCGTTTGGAATGTGTTGAAGCATCTGACACTTTCCCCAGTCCTTGTTCGAAGCTGCGTAAAAAGCACATTTATCGCAGGGCTTTTTATTTCCTTTACCTGGTTTTTCTTTATATTTAATGGCCGTAGCAACAGGATCAGACTCTGGAATTGCAGTAGCGCCATCGGGAAGACCCGCTGGCTTGGTCTCATCAGCCGCAAATAATTTTGTAGTCCGGCCTAAAAAAGGCAGAGCCAATGCCAACAAAGCAATATTGCGTAAAAAGCCACGGCGAGAAGTTTTTTCAATGGGATTCAAAGTGATCTCCTTTGTTGCTGAAATAAACCAATTAAATTGATCATTACCCAATAAACCGTGTTCGATCAATATTTATTTAGTTCTGAAAGCAGTCCCGCAACTGCGGCTTGATCCTTAATCTGATCAAACCATGGAAGGTCCCAATGCACTCGTGCCAGTCGTGCCCACATTTTCATTCGAGCAACCGCATACCCTTCGTGTAGTCCTCGTGAATGGCTCACCCGTGAAAACAGTTCAAACCATGGCACCCAGACGGCGGGTAACGCTGGACTAAGGTTTACCAAATCCGTGCTCGTTCTTAGCCCTAATTCAGAAGCAATGCTCAGTGCAAGAGAAGGATTTCCGAGAGCTCCCCGGCCCAGCATGAAATGCTCACATCCGGTCTCATCACGGCATTGTTTAAAGTGATCCAGTGTCCAAATTTCACCATTCGCCACGACCGGAATTTTAAGCTGAGATTTAACTTCACCTAAAATTTTCCAATGCGCTGGAGGACGATATCCTTGTTCTTTGGTTCGAGCATGTATAGTTACCCAGGAGGCACCCCCATCTTGGGCCATTTGTGCATTTTGAAAAATGGAATCCATGGATTCCCACCCTAACCTCAACTTGGCTGAAACAGGAATTTCAGAAGGAACTGCTTCTCGGACTGAGCGGACGATTTCCTTAATGCGATGAGGATATTTAAGAAGAGTCGCTCCACCGTCATTTCGATTTACGGTTTTTGCGGGGCAACCAAAATTAAGATCAATAGAAGTCACTCCGATTTGAGCTGCTCGAAGAGCAGTGGCTGCTAAGCATTCTGGCTCGCCCCCCAAGAGCTGGAGTTGAACAGGCGTGCCTGAGGGCGTGGCGCAACCCCGGTCCGTCAATTCGGGGATATGGCTTCGAATCGATTTTGCTGAATGCGGATTTCTGGACACTCTTAAAAACTCAGAAACACAAAAGGAGTAGGCTCCACTCTGAGTCAGAACCTCTCTCATCGTCGCGTCAACAATTCCTTCCATGGGCGCCAAAACAAGCGCAGATACGCCATGTCGAATATGTGATTTCTGGCTTTGCGAATCAACCCGGTTCATAATGGGAGTCATCATGGACTTTTGGAATCAACCTCGCAACACCCTATTCTTGGGGCTCATTTTTAGCCTTTTTGTATCACCGCTGACTGTTTGCGCCTCCGAAGGATGGTCCAAGTATGATGATTACGACGGAATTACGATGTATCGAAAGGAGGTACCTGGAAATCCTATTCTGGCTTATCGCGGGGAGGGAGTACTTCAAGCTCCAATAGAAAAACTGTTAACAGTCCTTTTGGATACAGCCAGAAAACCCCAATGGATGAGCCGGGTGCGCTCTGCAGAAGTATTGCGAGAGGTCTCTCCCTTCGAAAAAGTCGAATTTGTACACGTTAAAACGCCATGGATTTTAAAAGACCGCGAGTTTATCTATAAAGTCAAAGTTTCGTTGGACCAGCTGACGCGCTTTGCGACGATCCATTACGAGTCGGTCCAGGATCCAATTCGACCAGAATCTGGAGACCGGGTCAGGGCTCATATTTTTTCGGGAGATTTTAATTTAAAACCGACATTGGATGGAAAAGGGACTCATGTAGAAGCTGAAGTCCATGCTGATCCCAGGGGCTCAATTCCAAAATGGATCGTTAATATTTATCAAAAGCGCCTTCCACGCGAATCCTTAGAAGGCTTACTTACGCAGGTCTCTAAGCCTGAAATTGTCGGACATCCCCTGTTTTTATTGCGAAAATAATACGCCTGATCTGGGCTGGAATACTTAAAGATCTATGTTACCTATCAAACCATGGCCAAATTAAGACCCTTTCGAGCCTTAAGACCTCTGCCCGAAAAAGCGGCTGAAGTTTCGGCCGTACCCTATGACGTCGTAAATCGGTCTGAAGCCTTTGAGTTAGCGCGGGACCTGCCTTTAAGCTTTTTGCATGTCTCACGTGCAGAAATTGATTTGCCCACGGATGTTGATCCCTACAGCCCGGCAGTCTACGAAAAAGCCCGGACTAATTTTTCAAACCTTCAAAAATCAGCACCGTTGATTCAGGACCCTGCCCCATGTCTTTATGTTTATCGCCTATCGCAAGGTACTCACATTCAAACTGGCATTGCTGCCACATTTTCGATCGATGAATACGATCAGGATCAGATCAAAAAACATGAGCGAACGAGACAAGACAAAGAAGACGATCGAACCCGACATCCTCTGGCCATCGAGGCGCAGACGGGGCCCGTTTTTTTAGCTTACCGCGCTCAAAGGAAAATAGACGAAGCCGTTACAGCCCTCACTCAAGATCCACCTCTTTTTGATTTTAGAGCTACGGATGGAGTGAGTCACCAGATATGGAAAGTCGAGCAGACTGACCCTCTTTGCGATCATTTTTTAAAAGTTAAAACTCTGTACATTGCTGACGGTCACCATCGAGCCGCTTCTGCGAGTCGCACACGGACCGAGCTAAAAAATAAAAATCCAAATCACAGAGGTACCGAAGCCTATAATTTTGTATTGGCCGTTGCATTTCCTGAAAATCAGCTAAGGATTCTCCCCTACCATCGTCTGGTCAAGGACCTCGCCGGACTCACGGACAGTGATTTTTTAAAACATCTTGAATACGAATTTAAAGTGACCACTGGAGCGGCGCCCGCTCCAGCGCGCGGGGAGTTTGCAATGTTTCTTAATAGTAATTGGTATAATTTAAAACCGACCCGTCCGATCCCTCAAGAGTTGCCCAGCGCCTCACTCGACGTCAGCATCCTTCAGGATCGACTCCTTAAACCGATTTTGAAAATTGAAAACCCTCGAACCGATTCTCGCATCGATTTCGTCG
>CAYJBA010000028.1:0-13461 GCA_964367865.1 uncultured Bacteriovoracaceae bacterium
GTTAGGCGCGACTTATTATGCCAAGTGGGGTCGTTCTCGAGATAGGGTATTCCCATCCCCTTTTTGGTCCGACAAAGTATGACTCTGGGTTTTTTTGGGATGGAGCGTTCGCTTTTCAAGGTACGAAGTAAAGCGGTGGGATCGCTCGTTAAATTCACGTCATGTGTCTCAAACCCAAAGGCTTTCCATTTATCAGCGAGCGGCTCCATATTCCAAACCTGCTCAATTTTACCGAAAGCTTGATAACCATTGCAATCAACGAGAAACGTTAAATTGCCGAGTTCGTGTTGGGCAGCAGAAAGCGCTGCTTCCCAAACCGAGCCCTCATTACATTCACCATCTCCTAGGAGACAAAACGTACGATAGGACAGGTTTTTCAAGCGAGCACTCAATGCTATCCCTACCGAAACAGACGCACCAAGACCGAGTGAGCCCGAGGAGATCTCGATTCCTGGAATTGACCCACGAGTAGGGTGTTCTCCAAGAATTCCGCCCAGGCGTCCGAGTTTTGTCCACTCACTTTTTGAAAAATATCCAAGATCGCCCAACACGGCATAAAGCGCGAGACTCCCGTGGCCTTTGCTTAATATAAATCGATCACGCATTTCAGGGTCCATGCCGCCCAAGGGGAGATCCATTTCGAAATAAAATAAACTCACTAAAATCTCGACTATTGAGAGCGCAGAGGGCAAGTGTCCTCCGCCAGTAGAAATAAAAACTTCAACTGTGTTTTTTCGGACTTCTTTACATCGATTTGAAAATAAAGTTGGATTCATGAAATTGTCGAAGCCTTTCGCGAGCCAGTCTCCCTCGGTCCCCTTGATCCTCTTTTAGCAAAATTAAAACCCATTCGAGAAGCGCAAATGGAATCATCCGATTAAAACGATCCGGATCTATCTCTAATTCCCCGAAAAAAGGTTCGCACTCTTTTATTTGAAGTTGTGACCGGGGATGAAACAGAACATGAGCTAAAAAGCGGCAAGGATCTCCCATTCCTGCTGATTCGAAATCTAGAAAATAGCCTTGGTTCGCTGAAATCAGATAGTGACTGGGAATAAAATCGCTCGGAACAAACCTTAATTCGACGGAGTCAAATCCGAATCGTTCAAAGTCAGCTAGTTGTAACAGTATAGAAAGAATATCTTTTCGAAGGGAGGCATCAAGTTTTAAATGATTTAATCGATTGTGCAGGTTGCTTAGGTATTCGATTTGAGTAGACGCATCATTCAAAGAACGGAGGTGAGATTTAAAGGTTCGCGTTTTTTTTAAAAACCCGACAAGTGCGGCATAGGCCAAATGTGGTTCGGCAGTTTTACATTCATTTAGATATTCCATCGTGACCGAATGATCAATTTGCACAATACGTTTAGGTAGTAACCTTAGTCCATTTTTTTCGAGTTCATTTCCGATCTCAAATTCGTGAGTGGCCTGCTCGCGCCCCTGTGGAGTTTTTGCAAAAATTTTTAGTAAATAACTTTTGGTTTCTCCGGCAATTCGAATCAGTTGATTTTTTGAGCTCGCTTTATTTGCTTCGAGCCTAAATCGTTTGAGTTTCAACTCTGAGATTGTCCTAAGGATCAATAATATAGTTGCCCATTGATTCGTCGAAACAGTTGTACGGGTATTGGTATTTGAAAAATGGATTCGATTGAACTCAGAAAGTCTATTATCTGAAATCACACTCTCCAGGTCGTCAATAAAAAGGGCGGGTTTGATTTTTGAGATCGCTTCAATTTTTTTGTCTTGAGTCTCCGTCAAAATAACCCGAGAGGGGGGTATCCAATTATAGACCCCTGCACGGAATAAAAAGTTTTTCGAATATTCTCTCAGAGGACTTTCAGAGTCGTAGTAGCTCCGCTCAGATTTGTGCGAAACAATCCAAGGCTCAAACCCCATTTTTTTAATGAGTTCCAGGCAGTCAAAAAAATGGGAATCAATTTGAGCGTACTTTAAACCCGTAGTATAAACTTGATGCTGAAGCTTAAGCCAGAGGTTGTGCCCCTGTAATTCAGAAAAATGATCGAAGATGCTTTTTTTCAGACTTATTTTTGAGAAATTTTGAGAGTTACACGGGATTGGGAGTTCTTTAGCGTAGAATGCAAATGCTCGGCTATAGTCAATGACAGTGTTATCTAAATCGAAAACTATTGCAGGCGAACTGATTGGTTTATCAAATAAAATTGGCATGTTCAGAGGGTTCAGCCAGCTCCCAAAGGTATTCGTTGGCCTTGTCCATTCGGCAGTTGATTCGGCAACGTTTAAGGTCGTGGGAGTCTCTCATGTATTCAAAGCCAGCTCTTCGTCCCTCGCCCTCCCAGATATGGGCAAACGACGATTGATTTAAATTTCCGTAATTAAAATGGCTGTCGGTCATAAAATTGCTGCAACCTACGACATCGCCATTGGATCTGATATAAGCCCAAAATACGGCTGTCGAGAAGCACTGTGTATATTTCCGCTCACCCGTGGCTGCGCGACCAAAGGATTGAGCTCGGAAGTGGATTTTAAAATCTGCATTTTCTTCAAATTTCAAATTGGCTGCAAGCTTATCAATATTTGAGTAGTCAGTATTTTCGTGCGCACGAGTAATGCTTTCGGGATGTTGTGAGTAGGGTTTAATGGTTAAATAATCGATACCAATGGACCTGCACCGACGAGCAAGTTGCAATACCGAGCTCTGGTTTTGATCTAATAAAACAACTTGGGCACCGATGACACATGGACTACCCGATTGTTTGCGAGTAGCGGTGGCCTGCTCCAAATTTAAAAATACTTTCTCGAAAACGTCCTCTCTACATTTATGAATTAAACTGTGTTCTTGTGCTGTACCTGCGTTGACGCTGGCCCGTATCCACTTGCAGTTCTCTACGGCGGAGCGCCAAATTTTTGGATCTGATATTGAACCATTTGTATTTAAGGCAGCATCGAGCCCTATGCGAGCGCAATGCTCAAAAATCTCACCCAGCTTTTCATAAAGCATGGGCTCGCCTTCTCCCGCAAAATAGACGCTTTTTACCCCTTTTTCTTTCATGATAGAAAGGCTGTCTCTTAATAATGAATACTCGATTTTTACATTTTTATACTTTAGAAAATCTTTCGCACAAAAGGAGCATCGAAAGTTGCAGCCGCCAAAGGGAGAGATCTCGACATAAATCGGGTAAATGTCACGAATCGCATCCCACTCTTGATTCGCATTCAGCCAACGGGCGACTTCTCGGGGGTGACGATCCAGTTTATGTCCGTCAATATTGATTTGATGTTCCATAAGCAGGTTATTGGGTCTTTTTCTAATGAGTTATAGTGTCGAAACAAATAGCAAAAAGCAAAAGATTTATAAAAATTAAGGACTAAGATTTTGTGTCTGGCTAGTCTTGAACTGAATTTCGACCGAGGCATGCCCGTCTTGCTGAAAACGATTTGTTTTGCGCTTCAGATCGCAAGGATTACAATCCCCAAACTTGTCACAAGGGCGGTACATATAGTGCGGTTGATACTCACCTTCTAATATATTTCCAATTGGATTTTCCATGCGATAGAGATCTCTATGACATCGGTAAACCGATCCATCTGGGCCAATTAAAAATTCAGAAGTGCGACAAATACATTTTTTTAAATTCTTTGAAAACAAGCCCCCGTCGTAATGGTAGTCGCCTAATATTTTGCCGCGCCATGTTCCTAAAAACTCTTTGGTACGGTAATCAATTCCGAGCTGGGTAGTTTTTATTTTTAGATTTTCAATGAGCTTTTCGGTACCGGGAATACGAATAGAATAAAGCCCAATTGGATATTTTTGTTCTTTAAGATAAATGAGTTTTTCTAAAAGCTCATCGATTTTGACTTGTCCTGGATGATAGGTAACTCGAATTGGCGCATAAGGAGCACTACGATAAAAGCGACTTGGAGGAATACATTTTACAAATTGCTCCACGTCAAAACTAAGATTTGTAAGCAAATCAACACGAAGATTTTTATTTAGACCCGCGATTAGATCATAAAAACCGGGGTATTGGGTGGGTTCTCCTCCTTGAAACGTAATGGGTAGATCCACGGGAAGAGTAAGGCGATTGAGATATTTAACCCACGCATTTGCAGCGAGTGTCGGTCGGGGTAGGCATTCGTTTTCGGGATGATTAATACAGTAGCTGCATTTATAATTGCATGAAAGAGTCAGGAAAGCGGCGATATAATTAATCTCTTTGGGTAGAGAAATGAGTTCCTGCATTCCAAAGAACCCTATAATTTTATTAGCCTGGAAACAAGAATAAGAATTTATGCAAATAGATCGTAATCCGCAACGCGTAGCGGTTATTAAAACTGGATACCAAGAAACCTTCAACGAGCTGGATGTGGGTGGAGAAGTTAGTCTTGGGGACGTGTTGAGAACAACGCCCTTATTGCACCTGCTAAAAGGCGCAGAAGTTCATTGGTTTGTGTCCCCTCAGGGTCGTCCGTTACTTGAAGGTGCTTCGAAGATTCACCAGCTTCATTCAATCGATGGAAATTGGAATCCATTTGATCCCTCGAGCTTTGACCTCGTTATTAATCTTGAAAAAGATCCTCAGATTTTGAAACACTTGAGGGCATTGGATCGGAGAAAGCTCGTTGGCTTTACCGAATCATCGCATTCTGACTACCTGCTGAGAATATCTGGGCAAGATGACCCTATATCTATATCTGATTTTAAAGCGCGGCAGAAAGCCGGGGGCGCTCGCCTTTGGCAGGATTGGTTATTCGGGCTATTTCAAAAACAGTGGAATTGCGAAGGCTATATTTTTAGTCCCCCGGAAACTGCTCTTACTTCAGATGTAGGGCTCAATTGGAAAATTGGAAATAAGTGGCCATCCAAGGATATTGCACTATCGTTTTGGGACGAAACTGAAAAAGTGCTCGCGGCACAATATTCTGTAACCTGGCAAAGGGGTTTCGAGGATCTAGCGGAGTATATTCGTTGGGTCTCTTCCTGTCGTGTGATCGTGACAAACGACAGTTTAGGTTTACATCTGGCTATCGCATTAGGAAAAAAGGTTTGCGCACTCTTTGGTCCAACTCCCTCGGAGGAGGTTTTTTTATATGGGCGCGGTCAGAAAATTATTTTTGAAGTTCCATCCCAATACCACTGCTTGCCTTGCTCAAAACCACATTGCTTTCAGCCAATAAGTTGCACTCAGTTTGCCCAGGTAAAGCAAGTTCAAAATGTTGTGGTTGAGGCATTGGGTCGCAAAGCAACTCAAGATGCTCGGGAAACAGACTTAAAAACTTCTCATTTCTCAGTTTATCGAGCTTAAACGTCACCCAGCGAAAGAGTTTGCGCTCCATGGCCCAATATTGGGGCGAATCGCATTCGGTGATTACGGCGCTCAGCTCAGCCTCAAGGGAGCGGTAAAGCTCAGGTTCGATTTGTGACGAAAGTAATTTTAAATAGCCTATTAATATTTTTTTTAGGCGCGCGCGTTCTCCGTTATTTAGGATTTTTAGATTAAAATACTTTGGAAATTGCAGGAGGTTGAGTTTGAGTTGACCCGGCTTTTTAATCATTCCACATGCAAGCCACCCCGAAATTGAAACTGGAAGCTGAAATGCGTTCATCACGCTGATCGTCGGGCAAACATTGATTTTCACATGTCGCGCATTTTTTTCGATAAACTTTACGTTATTTTCAATGCTCTTCCAATCAGATCCTTTGCGCAAAAACTCAGCTTGGGCACCCACAGCATCAAAGCTCGCATCAATCGTAACATGCGAAAAGTGATTCCAAAGTTCAACGGCTTTCCAATGCCTATACTCAAGTTGGGTGAGGCTCGAGTTATACATTAAGTGGATGTCAGTACGGCCCATTGCGATTAAAGTTTCTAACAGAAAGTAATGCTGCTTTTGGATAAGCGGCTCACCACCGGCAAAATAAAGCTGTTGAATTGTTTTAAGAGGTCGATTTAGGATCAAAAGCATATTTTCGTTATTTGCGGCCAGCCGTTCTACGCCCTTAAATTTTTTTCCTGAAAGAAATTCTGCATCCTTGTACCAAGACACGCTGTTTCCTGGACTACAGGTTCTGCATTTTAATTTGCATTCGTTAGAAAGCCGAATGCCCAGGTATTTTATTTCGTCGACTGGAAGGCTTCCGTCGGGCCCGGTGTGCTTAGTGATAGATTGGGCCTGAGGAAAATTTTCGAGCGACGATTTCCTCAAGCTGGTGATTCCAAGTTTTTCCTCATGATAGCAGGTGCGACATTGAGAAAGAGATTCGTCATTTAAAAGCGAAAGGCGCATTTCGCGAATTTTTTCTCCATTCCAAACTTCTTCTAGGCTATTTTTCTTTAGGTTTCCGAAACTATGGCCAAGCTCGCCATCCCGACAGCAGGCCATAGCTTCACCATTTTGGTGCATCATGAGATGTACCCATGGAAGTATGCAAAAATGTTTCATGGACTTAATCTCTTTATCTAACATGAGTTGTTTGAGATCTTATATGCCCACGCTACGAAATCAAGGGCCATATCTTTCTTGAAGAGGCTACGCATTCAGGGGTATTAATAGATGAGATGAATGACCCAATCCAATGGTGGAATCTAAATCTGAGGGGCGATCACCTAAAGTCACTCAGTGGTGCATTTCTTGAAAAAAAATTGAGTTACGGGGCGATAGGCCAAAAGCTTGAACGTCGCCTCGAGTCCGTTCTTTTAACGAAACACTGCCTTTTGACCACAAGTGGAAGCACCTCACTTTTGGTCGCGCTTAAGGCGTTAGGCGTTGGGCCGGGCGATGAGGTTATAGTTCCTAACCGAACATTTGTCGCGACTGCCAATGCAGTACTCATGGCAGGGGCTACCGTCAGGCTAGCAGATGTGAGCCTTGACCGCGCCTTATTGGATCCGGCTTCAGTCGAATCACTCATTACCAAAAAGACCAAAGTGATCTTGCCAGTTCATTTAAACGGTCGTGCTTGCGATATGACGCGGATTCTAGAAATCGCCCGGAACCATGGTATTTTTGTCGTAGAGGATGCGGCTCAAGCTTTCATGAGTTCATTGAGAGATAAGTTTTTAGGGACCATTGGGGATATAGGTTGTTTCTCTCTAGGCGTAACCAAGTTCATGACTTCAGGACAGGGTGGCTTTCTCATTACAGGTTCTGATGCTCTCATTAAAAATGCGAAAAAATATATTTTTCATTCTGCTCAGGGTGAGGATGTTCGCCACTTTAACGAGTTAGGCTTTAATTTTAGGATGTCCGACCTGCTGTCCTCTATTGCGCTATTCGATTTAGAACAGATCGAGTCAAAGAAAAATAAATATATTCAAAATTACTTAAACTATAAAGAGGGTCTCCGCGGCTTTAAATCCGTCCGATTGCTCGAATGTGATATTTTAAAGGGCGAAGTTCCAATTTGGATCGAAGTCCTCTCCAGGCAGAGGGAAAGTTTCTGCAACCATCTTAAAGAACATCGTATTGAGTCGGTTAAATCTTACCCATCATTGCATCGCTCAGAATACTTAAGCTCAAGTAATTCTAAATTTCCTAACTCTGAACTGTTCGAAACGGATGAGCTCATTTTGCCTTGCGGGCCTGATGTTTCCGAATCACAAATTTTACAGGTATTAGAAGTCATTTCGTCCTTTGAAAAACGATTGTGACACCGATGGACCGTCGCGTTATTTATTTACAAAGCATTCGAAAGATGTTGAGCTTGCAACACAATGACGGATACCTGGTTTGGACCAAAGCTAGAAGAATTTTTGGATCAAGGATTTGTAAAATTACCTGTTTCGCTAGGCGAGAACTTTAAAAATTTTGAAAAAGAAATAGGTGATTTTTCGCGATCCGAAGTAAATGCTCCCCTTTTTCCGTTAGATCAAACGCATCGATTCGTTAGTGCTGATCAGATTAATCAATTTCGTTTGAATGCAATCCGGTTTGTCAATAAGTGCCCATTTAGATCGCAGGTGCTTAAAGAGCTTGTCCCATTTTTTAAATTTGTTTTGGGCGAAGATCTGGCCGTCCAAAAGAGCATGAACTTAGTTGTGGTGCCTCCTGAGGATATCACTTCGGTGATTCCGCTTCACGCAGACACTTGGACGGGGCACTCTCGCTTTGAACTCACCATTCTTTTTTCAATGACGGAAATTACTCCTAGCCATAAAATGTTTCTTCTCCCTCTTAAAGAATGGTCCAAAAACGAAAGAAAATTACAGGGAGTAACGCGCTTACAGCAGATTTACGAAAAATACGAAAAGCGATTTCATTTTTTAGACCTTAAACCAGGTGAAGTATTAATGTTTTGGCATCACCTTCCCCACGGAAATGGCGCGCACCAAGTGGACAAAACGCATTGGTCACTTAATTTTAGAGTGAAAAATATTTTTACTCCCTATGGCGAAAAGGGCCTTGGGGATTATTTTATTCCATACCAGGTGAGTTGTTTTAATGAATTTGTATTTAGGGAGTCAGAATATGCAAAAGACCGTCCTGGGTTACATTACTAGTAATTCTTTGCGTGATGGCTTTATCCCGCATCAAATTCAAAACCTATTAATCAAAAATTTCGTCGAAGCGCAGGGGCATCGGTTTTTCCCCTCCTGGTCTGAGTACAAGGATTCGCGTCATATTGTTTTCGAAAGCTTGATGGTTGAAAGCTTTTTTACCGGGATTTGTTTCTATTCAATTGAGCAGTATCTGCGCCTTCCGGACCCCATGGGCGCGCTAAAGCGGCTGTCTGCTCGAAAATTGTGGATCGGGTTTGCGAGAGAGAACATGTCTTTTATGGCGAATGATCCTGATGTTCAATTTTTGAAGCTCGCGTGGCTAATGAGTGAGATTTATGAAATTCGAGACCAAATCCATGTCTGACAGCAAGTGCCTCAGCTTTTTTTTACCCTTTTATAACGAAGAAAAAAGCCTTGCACCTGTAGTTAAGACAGTGATCTCAGTAGCTAGCCAATTGCTTACCCATTGGGAGATTATTCTTGTTGATGATGGGTCGAGCGATCGATCTTTTGATATAGCCTGCGAAATGATGTCTCGATGCGAAAACATTCGTATCGTTCGTTTAGAAGGCAACCAAGGTTTTGGCATCGCCTACCTCAGGGGAATATCCGAAGCGCGTTTTCCTTTCGCCATGTACTTATCCACTGACGGGGACGTGAACGAAGTCGAGCTCAAACAAATCTTGTTTGCTTGGGATGGGCGAAGAGGCTTGATCCAATATGCGCAGAATCCCCAAGCGCGATTTTATTATCGATATTTGCTTTCGCGATGGTTTACCAGAATTACCAATTTTTTAAGTGGAAATAACTGGCCGTATTATAATGGGTTCAATATTTACAGATTAAAAGAAGGCGCGCAAATTGCGCGCCTGAATTTCGGGTTTGCGACGCAGGCTTATGTGGTACTAAATGTTTTTAATTCAAGGAGTGACGTGATCCGAATCGCAACCGCCTCTAAGTTTTTCGACCAGGGGTCAAAGGCCCTCACAATAAAAAACTTTATTAGAGCCACACGGTTTTTTTGGTTTGTAGTGCGAACGCGGGTGGCCGAAGTGAGAAGGTCGAAAGTGACCATCCATGGATAGGGCAAACACGGCGTCCAGCTCGCAATGGATATTTGGAAACAGCGTTAAAGATCTTTTTTGGTTCTTTGTTCCCGGCCCATTTTTGTTTTTGATCAATTATGGAATAAATTCGCCCGTGGGTTCCCGACTCATGATCTATTATTATTTTTTTGTTTCGAGTTTTTTAGGATCTGGGCACATCTATACGACAGGCCTGAGAACTTATGCGAACCCGACTGAAGTGCGGAGATCGTCCATGTATGTTTGGGCGCCACTCATTATTTTTGTTATCTTTTTTATTTGGCGATTTCTGTCATGGGATTGGATTATGTATATTCCAGCCTATTTCGGGATTTGGCACTTTATGCGACAATCTTTTGGAATTCAAAAATGGTATCAAAGAAATAACGGAATTTTTAGAAAAGGATCGGATTTTTTTGTACAACTCCTTTCTTTCTTGCCGTTCGTAATTCTTCACTTTAGAGCTCCCAAGCAGTTCAACATGATTTTGTTTCCCAATGATCTTCTCTATTGGCCTAATCCGCTATTACTTAAAATTTCAATCACGGTTTATCTGATCGGGCTCATTTCCTGGTTAATTTATGAGATAAAAATTTGGAATGTCGGCGAGCTCAATCGCGTGAGTTATGTCGCCTTAACCGCTATCCTCAATGGGGTATGCTTTTGCCTGGGCCAAAATGAATTAGAGATTCTGTTTCCACTGATCGCGTATCACGGTACGGCTTATTTTGGCGTAATGTCACTGAGTCTAAGTCGGACGAAGCAAAAATTTCCATGGAGAAGGGCGCTCGCGCTGACGCTCGCCACTGCGCTCGTTTTTGGTTACTATGAAAAAGTGATCGAATTTTTTCCAAATCGCGTGTCTATTTTTTGGGAGTCGATATGGGCTGGAATTTACGTCACACCTATTATGCTTCACTATATATACGATACCGTGATTTGGACTTCGAATCATCCCGATGCAAAAAAGATATACGGCGCGATGACTAAACCGGCGCTTAAGCCCGCCTACATGAAATATGAAAACTAGAATCGCCTGGATTGTTCAGGTGGGATTGGCTGCCTGGGTTCTTCAGCGCTTTCAGTTTGAGTCACCTATTTTTACCTCAAGCATGGTGATTTTTCTATCGGGATCGGCTCTGAGTTGGTTACTCCCTTCTCGATACCGAGTATGCACGTTGGTATTGGTTTCGATTTGCGGGGGTAGCTTGCTTTTTCCGTTTAAAATTTGGGCAGGTCTCATTGCAATGCTGTTGAGTTTTACCTTTATTCTCAACTCTCCGATTCATATTGTTTCTAAGATTTTATGGGTGGTATTAACGGCGATACTCGCTGGGTTGACGCGACAGTTGTTTCCGCAGTCTAATTATGCAAACTCTTTGATCCCCGTTTTTGGCGCCGTCTTTTCTGTGCGTACTATTTCTTATATTCGGCAAATACAAAAGCCCCGAGTTGCTTTTCGCTGGGATTCTTCATTTGCTTATTTTTTAATTTTACCTAATTTCGTTACTTGGTTTTTTCCAATTATTGATTTTAGAAAATTTTCGGATGAAGCCTTAAAGCCTCGAAATGAGGGTGTGGTGACCGAGGCTATGTTCACGGTGTTTAACGGCATAGTACACTTATTTCTATACCGCTTACTGGCAATTACCTGGGATATGCCATTTCAACAGATCGGAAGTGTCGAAAATCTGTGTCATTATCTGGTGGTCACTTTTCTCCATTATCTAAGAATTTCAGGCATTTTTCATCTCGTTGTCGGAGCCATATCTCTTTATGGAATAGCATTGCCAAAAACGCACGATAAATATTTTTTTCCAGAAAGTTGTTTAGATGTATTTCGAAGAATGAACATCTACTGGAAAGATTTTATGGTCGAAAATGTATTTAAGCCTTTACTTCATTTTGGGGCTCGGTGGGGAGAGACTCGTGCTTTGTTTTTAGCAATAGTGGGAGTGTTTGTTTCATCCTGTGTGCTCCATAGGTATATCTATTTATGGCCGAGCGGAACTTTTGAAATACGTTTCGAAGATTTACTATTTTGGTTTTGTCTGGCGCTTTGGACCGGCTGGGACTTGTTTAGAGAGCGCGTGGCGCGGCATAAAAAAATTGAGAGGCGAGAAAACCGGGGCGCTGAATTTATTTTAAAGGCTAGGAACATCACCCTTACATTATTTGTTTTTAATCTGCTTTGGATTGTGTGGAACTCGCCGAGTCTGAACGATTTGATAGCCCTGCTGGCGTTAGTGCGACCTCCTCAGATGTGGGAGTTTACCCCGTTATTATTTTATCCGGCAATGGGGCTATTGGGCGCGCTCAGTTTTACATTTGAGAAAGAATGGGCGCAGTGGAATGGTCCTACGTTAAATCGGTATGCTTACTTAATTTTTGGTGTACTTCTTTTAATCCTAGCCTCACCGTATTTTCAAAGCCGACTTTCTGAGGGCCCGAAAGCGATTGCGAGAAAACTGACGAACTCCTCACTTCAGGTGGAATATGAAAATGAAAAGAGGAGTTACGATTATTACGAGGGCTTGAAAAACAGGGCTTCTACTCCTGTGGATGAGGACGAATTACCTATCGGGCCGCGTTCAATTTTTGAATCAGTTGGGGATTTTCGACGAAGACAGTATAGACGCAGTGTTCGAGAAATATTTATGGGTCATCTCTTTGAAACCAATCGATGGGGCATGCCCATGTCAAAAGAGGTGAATCTGACTAAAGCACCTGGTCAATTACGCGTAGCCATTCTCGGGCATTCTCTATCTGCTCCTTATGGAATAGAAACGAATCGTGATTGGCCGAGGTTAGCTGAATCTCTATTAAAAAAAGAAGGGTTTTCAAATATCGAAATTTTAAATTTTTCGGTTATTGGATATCCCTCCGTAGTTATGCCTTACGTTTTTGAGACTCAGGTGATGCCGTTTAAACCAGATCTATTGGTTCATATTGGTTCGAGTAGAGAATTTTGGGTAAATGGTTTTACGGTGGGTTACGCACTGCGCGCGGGATTAAAGGTTCCCGATCCCGAGCTTTATCGTGTTTTAGGAGTGTCTGGACCCAATGATTTTCTGGCGCGGCATTTTTTTACATTTCCAGGGCCAGAATTAAGAAGGCAAATTTTTGATTGGGGTATGGCGAAACTGGGTCGCACCATTAAAGAGATGGCTCCCAGTATGGGGATGATGTATTTTATGGTTCCAACTGTTTTTGAGGGAAGTAAGGAACAGCATTTGAGAACGAGAGAAGAAGAGCTGTATATTTTAGACCACGCAAAAAACGCTGGATTTTTGGTCTTTGACAGGAGTGATATTTTCTTTGGGCAAGATTTATATCAGGTATCTTTAGGTGATGATTTATATAACGGCAATCATTTTTCAGAAGCAGGACATAGTCAAATTGCAGATGTTTTTGTTATAGATTTTAAAAAATTTTTTAGAGAATGGAAGTCTAAACTATGAACCAGGCGGTCTTAAAGCGATTTCCAAACGCAGCACCGCGCCCCAAAGTGACTCGCGGTGAGGGATGTTATTTGTTCCTCGAAGATGGCAGAAAGCTTTTAGATGCAACTTCTGGTTGGTGCGCACTTCATGTTCTCGGCTACAATCATCCGCAAGTCATTGAGGCCATGCGAGATCAGATGAGTAAATACTGCCACTTGGACATCAACCAATGGGATAATCCCCAGGTAGAGGAGTTGGCTGAGCTCCTGTTGAGTCGAGCACCCAAAGGTTTGGACAAGGTTTACTTCAGTGGCACCGGTGGTAGCGAGTCCGTCGAAGCGGCAATGAAAATGAGCTACCAGCACCATTACAATCAAGGAAAAAGTGGCAAGCAGTTTTTTATCTCACGGGACTTGTCGTTTCACGGTTCGACTCTCTTGAAGATCGGAAGAG
>CAYJBA010000029.1:0-351 GCA_964367865.1 uncultured Bacteriovoracaceae bacterium
GATGTTGAAACGGCAATGAGAATCAAAGCCAAAGATATAGAAATACTGTTACATCCCACTCTGGACGACGATTCCCGTGCAAAGTTACAAGATGCGGGTTCGACAGGGGCAACGGCCGCACCGGGTACTTCGGTAGGTCACGTGTTCTTTAAGATGACGGACGCCATTCAATTTTACAGAGCTGCGGTAAAAAATAAGACTGATAAACGAGTCATACTCATAGCAGATGAGCTACTCATTTCAGATACCCCTGGCTTAAGTGTGATCAATGGCCTGATCACACGCGCAGCTGGAATCGCCTCTCACGCGGCGGTTATGGCACGAGCCAATGGGATTCCTTGCATTGTCGGG
>CAYJBA010000029.1:361-13156 GCA_964367865.1 uncultured Bacteriovoracaceae bacterium
TTCAATAAACGGAAAGTCAATTGCAGCCGGGACGTTAATGACACTAGAAGCAGGATCGATTGGAAGACTTTATTTCGGTGAAGGGAGGCTCCACAATCTCTCTTACCAAGAGGGTATCATTCGAGACGTTTCTTTACTGATGAATCGCTTAATGATTGCTGAAAAAATTCCCTTCGAAGTCCGTGTGAACATCAATAACGCCAAAGACGCAGAAACCGGATTGAGCTTTGGCGCAGATGGTGTAGGTCTATGTAGAACAGAAAATATGTTTATGGAGCCTGAGTCCCTGCGTGAGATTAGAAATGTTATCTTTTCTAAGGATCCGGTACGGTGCGCAGAAAGTTTCAAAAAGCTCGAAGAAACGCAATTCGAAGATTTTAGAAAAATATTTCAAGTCATGCGGGACCGTGTAGTCAATATTCGCCTCATGGATTTACCTCTTCACGATTTTGTGCCACAGAAAGAGGCTGATTTTGCCGATCTTTGCCGAGATCTCTCTCATTTGAGCACAGACCACATCAGAAATGTGGCGGAAGAGCTGAGGGAGCATAATCCGATGCTTGGTCTTCGGGCATGCCGTTTCGGTTTGATCAACCCGGATGTCTATAATATGCAGATTCGGGCTATTGTTCGAGCTGCTTACGCGGTGGGCAGTTCTGGGACTGCAGTGGATCCCGGGATCATGTTTCCGTTAGTGGTCACACAACAGGAGTTATGGCGTTTAAAAACACGCGTAGTTGAAATCGAACAAGAAGTACGCGAGTCCATGAAGGTTCCGTTAAATACTAAGATAGCTTTTCGAGTGGGTTCGATGATCGAACTCCCCGCCGCTGCACTTTCCGCTGATCAGCTGGCCCGCATTGGTGAATTTTTTGCTTTTGGCACAAATGATCTCACGCAGACTACATTAGGAATGTCGAGAGATGATAGTGCCCATTATCTTCCGGCCTATATTGAAAAGGGAATATTGCTTTCAGATCCGTTTAAAGTCTTGGCAGAACCGGTCAAAGAGCTGGTTGCTACGGCTGTGACTCGAGGACGCCGAGTTCGGTCAGATGCGAGTTTTGGAATTTGTGGGGAGCAAGGCGGAGATCCAGCGACACTGAATTTCTCGCTCGAACATGGACTAAATTACGTGAGTTGTTCACCCTTTCGCGTCCGACCGACACGAATCGCTTTTATTCACGTAGCGCTGAGCGGGGCTAGTCCGGTAAAAATCAGTACTGAGAGACGAAAGGTGGCCTAAATATGGAAACTGCATCCGAAGAAATGATGTTGGAATTTCAACGAATCGCGGACGACTTGGCGCGGGCTGAAATTGAAAGGGAAACTCTTCAGGGTCAAATTCGGTCAAAAGAAATGGATAAAACAAAATCAGAAATTGGATTAAAGAGCGAGATCAGTCGACTTAAGATTGAAAATGAAAAATTGCTTCAAATTTGTCAGCATGAGCAAAAGCGCGCAAAACGCCTAGAAAAATATATTGCAAGTCAATCGTTCGTCCAAGAGGCTCACGCAGAAACCCAGGGAGAGCGGGCGAAATTCAGAGATACGGCTCTCAAATTGATAGAGCAGGTCGAGTATCTGAGAACCGTTTATCCCTTTGAAAAAATGCTACAAATCAAAAAGCATGAAATCAGAGCCGCAAAGGACATGCTCAATCAGGTACCTGCCCGTCATCCGGAGCGTAGAAAAATTGAAGAGATTTACGAGCACCACATGATTCAAAGAAATGAGATCGCTAAAGTGCTTTCTGAATCGAGGAGCGCGCTCGAGCATGTAAGAGGGGAGATCGATCAGGCATTAGGTGATAGTGGAATGAGGGATGCAGGCTAGGCCTCGCAACTAGAGTATGGAATACCGAGATATTCTAGCAGCGCATTTGACAGAGGATCAGCGGGTTAAAAATGAACCTGCATCTAGGCTTTCCATTTTTTCAGATCCCGAATACGAGGTCTCAATCCTAATTTACCCAGGTATCCCTGAGCAGTCGTCCCAAAGCGCAGATCTCATCGCGATTTTAGTAAAATATAAAGAAGAAGGCCTTCGAATTTTAGCAAAGCTAGGCTCGTGCGAAGAAGGCGCTGTTCATGATCACAAATATATCGAAAAAGTAGTTGTACCTCGCTTAGAAGCCGAAGGAAAAGGTCCCTTACATTTCGTCAGAGATGTAAAAAAGTGGTGCCGAATTCCCCTTTCTGAAAGGGACCAAATCAATTTGATCAACGCAGGACTTTCGATTCACTAATTCCCCGTAACACATATAGTCGTGATAGGAAATGGTTTGCATTTGATTTTTAATGAACTAAATTGATGCAGTTCATGAAACAAGTGAGCTAACTCAATTAGAGGGGGAATTTCTATGAGGTTTTTATCGATATTAAGTTTTGGACTTCTATTTTCTGGGGCTACATTCGCGACCGAATGTCCAAATTTGGCCGGGCATTTTGCGATGGAAGTGAACGCATCCGACCCTACTCCGGTGGATCTCATGATAGAACAATCGGGCTGTGAAGAACTTCTTGCACATTATGAGTCGGCTGATGGAAAAAAGTTTGATCGACCCATGATTGTAGATGGCAAGATGCATCCTACGGTTGTTACCGGTGCGTTTACGGTGATGGAGGCCTTTATCTGGAAAGACGGCCAACTCGCTTATCAGCAAGAAATTCAGGCGCAAGGTAGAGTGACTCAGGCTATTGGATCCATTTCAATTGACGGTGACGCTTTAGCTGAAGAGACTACTTACCTCGGATCAGACGGTCAGCCCGCTTACCGCGAACGCGCTGTATTTCGTCGTAAACGCTAGTTCAATTGCCTTTTTCAGGAGGCCTAAAACAGGTGAGAAATTTTATTCTAGCACTTATTTCTGGCCTCCTTTTTTACGCCTGCTCCGGGCGGCAGGCATGCACTGGCGCTACAAGTAGTTATTCTTCGATTAATTCTAAAATTGTAAGCGCTCAGTGCTTGAGCTGTCATTCGGACATGGGTACTTACAGCGGCTTTATTGGAAATAATCGTATTTCAGCGGGAAACCTCTCCGCTAGTCAGGTTTATGTGAGGCTCAACTCGGGAGATATGCCAAAAGATAAAGGGCAACTTTGCGAAGCGGATATTGCAGCGGTATCTGCATGGATTCAGGCCGGGGCGCTAAACAATTAAGGGACGGTTCTCCCGCGAACTCCAAAATCTACATTGTCTTTGACCCACGAAAAAAATTTGTCTTGTTTTGCAACGTCCATTCCCTCATGAAAAATCTTGGGGTCCTTCCAAAACACCATCACGGCGGCGTCTTGTGTCCAAAGTTTTACGCGGCGACGTTTGACCAAATTTTGCCATTTCTGTCCAGTCACTGCGTCCGTATAGAGAAGGCGAATTGTGATATTTCGAGACAGGTTTTCGAGCGGATTTACATTGATATCGCCATAGGTCTGGGTTCCTCCACGTTTGAGTGGCGCATCTGGAATCCCATCACTAAATAGGACGATAGAGATAGGTCGCAAAATCAGTTTACGATTTCTTACAGTCTCAAAAACCTGTTCAAAATAAGCATTAAAGTCCGTGAACTTGTTTTGCTTCTTCTGAGGAAAAATTTCATGAAGCAAAGTGATAAGCTCTGTCACGCTTTTATCTTGAAACGACTGAATGGGATAAAAAGTTTTGGGTTCGTTGGGCTTTGCGCCTCCAATGGTTCCAACAAATAAATCCTTCGGGACTTCTAATCCGCCAAGTCCACGAAGGTGGGAATACAAATAGGTTGCAATAAACTGAATCGAGTCTTCATAATACTTTCCATTAATAAAAGACCCGCTGACATCAACGCCGATAAAGAGAACGTTTCGAGGGTTATCCGCAGCTAGCAGGCATTGAGGTGCCAAGCTTCCGCATAATAAAAGTCCGAGCACAGCTGATTTGAGCGATTGGATATAAGTACTTTTCATGATCAATCCTCGTCAGATTTATTCTTACGTTTACTGTTTGCTTGATGGAGGAGTTCTCTTGATGAAAGAACTTCACGAATGCTTTTAAACGGGATTTGAAAGAGATGTTGTGCAGATATGAGAAACGTACAGAAGTTGATAGCTGAAGCGACCACTTGTAATGGGGGAAGAATAAAAGCGCCGACCACGTCTTCTCCCTTACGTTGAAACCAATCCATTTCGTCTTGAATGTTTTTAACGAACCCAGAGGTGAGTCCAAAAGAATTTTTAAAATGGGTAATGTTCTCTCCGCGGGCGGATGAACGCACGCCTGCTCCCTGAATGATAGCAATGAGAACGGGTGTCCCGCTCGCTGCAAAGGTAAACCAAGAGATGGCGCGAATAGCAAACCAAGCCATACCTGCAATCATAAGTGTTCCGGTGATCCCGAGATCGAAGTTGCCGCCCGAATGTTGAGCGAACCACGGAACAAGGGCATCGACAAACTCTCGATAAAGAAATACGACTTCGAGCATGAGAACAACGAATTCAATTGCGCCAATTTTTGCTATAGCAACCCAGTCCTTAGTTTTTAAAACCTGACTCCATGTTGCCAATACCGAATAGCTGCCTAGTACGATAAAAAACATAAATAAGAAAAGTGGAATTCGGATCATGCTGCTCGTGAGTTGATCTCCGGTCATGTTCGCTAAGGTATCGGTAATGAGGGGAGTTGTAACATAGGTAAATACAATCGCTTCTACCACACACCATCCCAGGGTAACTCCTACAGCGATCCAAGGATTGCCCCCGGAAACGATGTTGTCTCCCAGGTTTTTTACAACGCGAAAAGGGACTAAAACAATGTCTTGAATGAGAAGCCAAACACCAAAGATAAAAGTTTTGATCGCCAGAAGTACTGCTCCGGTAAAATAAAACGCAAACTTAAATATGCCTGCCCAAAACGAAAAAATGGACTGGCAAAGATCCCACCACGTTACAAATAAATTATTGATAAACTGTCGTCTCTTGTTTCTCAGGATCACAGTCAAAAGACAAATGACCGACACCCAATAAGCAAGAATTACAGCCAAAATGGGGAGCAAAAGAAAAACCCTTTTTCCGGCCATAAGCCATAAAGTGTCCTCGGGATTGCCCCAGCCAAATTTGGCGAACTCGCTCAAAAATGGAAAAAATAAAAGTGTTAAAAGAATTTTCCAAATTCCAGATAGATCGCCTTGAGCCATCGTTCTCTCTCCCCGAGAATATTAAATTAAAGTGATATCAATAGAGTAAAGGCAAAAGGTCGGAGTAGCAACTCAGTAATCAGGTTTCAGTTGATTTGAGCTGGATCGAGCTCATTTTGCAAATGAGAAAAAAAAGCTTTCATGACGGAAAGTCGTTTATGTCCTTCGGCTTTTCCTGAAGTCGTCATTAACGTTTCAGCTGTCTTAAAAAGCTTCACAAAAAAATGATCGACTGCAAATTGGCGGTCATTTGGAACTCTGCTCTTACAAAAGGGGTCGAGGTCCGAATAAAATGGGGTTTTCATTAGAGCTGCGGTCGCAAAACAGCGCGCAATCCCAATTGCACCGAGGCCGTCCAGGCGATCCGCGTCTTGAACAATTTTTGCTTCAAGCGTGGCAGCTGGTATTTCTGCACTAAAACTATGGGCCTCAATCGCGTGCTTGATAGCGTCATAATACGTAGATGGATACTCACAATTTTTTAGAAATTCAACCGCAGCTAATGCCGAAAGTCGAGACGCTTGCGCTCGGCGTGGGTCGTTCTTGGGTACGATAACGAAATCATGAAACCAAGCCGCAGGTATAACGATTTCAACGCATCCATTTTCGTCTTTGCAAAGTTTTTTTGCGGTAGCGACAACACGATTAAAGTGACTCAGATCGTGTGCGGGATCCTCCGAAGATGCGATTTTTGATACTTGGTTTTCAAATAATTTCTCAAATCGAACCAGATCCATTAAGTTAAGATGATGGCGTTTCGCCCTGCAAGTCAAGGATCTTTGATCGCATTTATCCGTGGCGGGAGCTTTATTCGGACACATCGTATTGACTAGGGCACTTTTGGCGAAGTCCCGTGGATTTAATTCTTGGAAGTAACCCAAGATACGAATACCGGAATCAAAAACGAAGGAACACCTAAGACCAACGCACTTCTTAAGGTGGGATGAAACACAATTAACAAAATGCATCCGGTCTGCAGGCCGACAGACACCCAACTTAAAATTGGAAATCCCGGCATTTTGTAAGGCAAGGAGGATGCTTTTTTCGCAAGTTTTTGCCTAAAACGAATTTGACAAAGACTAATTGAAATCCAGCAGATGGACCCGGTAAACCCTGAGACGCTCAATAACCAGGTATAAAAATGGGATCCTTCGAAAAATGTATATAGAGGTAAAAACGCCCAGCAGCCGGCAATGGTCATAAGAGTCGCTGCAGCCGGTACATCGGCATGGTTGAGGCGGGTAACAAACTGAGGAGCCATTTTTTCTACACCTAATCCATAAAGAGACCGAGCAGCTCCATAAAGACCCGAATTTGCGCAGCTCAGCGCAGCGGTAACAATCATCAAATCAAATAATTGAGCTAGACCTTTAAAGTTGTACCTAAATAAGGCCTCAGAAAATACAGAGCGCTCCACACCGGCTTCTTTCCACGGAAAGATGAGTATGAGCAGGGTCAGTGGCAAGACGTATAGCGCGATAGACCGAAGAGCGACGTTTCGCGAGGCCTTCGGGATGCTTTTTTCGGGATCAGCGGTTTCAGCTGCGGACAATGCGATGAGTTCAGTTCCCTGAAAATTGACGAGAACTAAAACCATGGTTGCAAGAAATGCAAAATTACCCCCAGGAAAGGGTTCGGCTAATATTTGAGCTGTGGGGGGTACGGGTGTTCCAGTTTTAAGTCCAAATAGAATACATGCGGCTACACCCGTAAAAGTAGTCATGGCCGTAATTTTCAAAAGAGCGAGAGTGGATTCGATTCTCCCGAAGTACTTTACATTCATTAAGTTTACTCCGGTAATGATAATTCCGAAAAGAGAGGCCCATGAGATGACAGAAATATGCGGAAAAAAACGATGGAGAATCATTCCGCCAGCCACCATTTCGCTAGGAATATAGGCGCACCAGTTAAACCAATAAGACCAGCCTACGCCAGCTGCCCAGTGTTTTCCCAAAAGTTCACGGGATTGCGAAATAAAACTACCTGCCCTTGGCATCCCGACCGAGAGCTCTCCCATAGCAATGGCAACGAGCCAAACGATCACTCCACCTAATATGTAGGCCAGTATTGAGGCCGTGCCGTTTTCGGCAATCGTCGAGCCGACGCCCATAAAGTAGCCTGAGCCAATGATTCCGCCCAAAGAAATGAGCTGAATTTGCATTGGGCCTAATCCTCGTTTCAGTGACATGGCTTCCTCATTTACTTTTGTTAAAAACTTCGTTCCACGCGTGAAACGTATTGACATGAACTTGAACAATTTTTGAAATATCCTGCGTATAGCCCCCGGCGAGCACCCATGCGATCGGAACCTGATTGCTGACCGCAAAATTAAAAACGACCCGATCCCTTTCGCGAAGGTCATCGTGATTGAGCTTTAGCGGGGAGTAGGGATCTTCGAAGTAAGGATCAGCGCCCGCCTGGTATAATAAAAGCTCGGGAGGTTTGGATTTTAAAAGGAGAGGTAGGTTTTTTTCTAGAATCGTTAGCAGAGTTTGGCGATCGCAGTTTTCGGGTAGAGCCGCAGACTTATGATTGGTCCCGTCCTTATGTTTTCTGGACGTGACATCGCGGTATGCGACATTATTCCAATAGTCATTTCCATAAATGGACAGCACATTGATCCAGGGGCGAGATTCAGCTAAGAGCGCCGTTCCGTTTCCGTAGTGCAGATCCATATCTAAAATCGCAGCGTTTTTAATTAAACCCTCTTCGCGCAAGGCTTCGAGCGCAATGATTAAACCATTAAAGGTGCAAAATCCCTCACCTCGATCCCGGTGAGAATGATGAAAGCCGCTGACCAGAGCAGCAGAGGATCCGGATCTTAAGGCTTCTTTTGAGGCAGCGAGGACTCCTCCTGCCGTTAAAAGCACAGATGAAAAAAGTGCCTCACTCCAAGGAAATTTTTGGGACTCAGCCAACTCTTTTGGTGTCCCGGTTTTTACAGCGTCAATATACTCTTTGGAGTGAACTCGAGCCAGATCAACCTCAGACACTGGAGCGGGGCTAATTAATTTAACATTGTTTTCATTTCTCAGTGCCTCAGCGACTAATGAAAATTTTCGAATCGGCATGATGTGATTGCCAATCGGAGCTGCAAAACCGGGGTCATAAAAAATGCGAATTATTTTAGCCTGTGGAGCAACGCCTGCACCGTCCTTCAAGTGTTCGAGAGGAGATAGTAGTTGAATTTGGTCTTGCTCAGGCGGATAGTGTTGTAAACTTTCTCTGACTCCAACCATATCTGAGTCTCGAAAACATGCGCCGTACATATCATAGAGAGATTGAACAGCACCGCGAATTTCTTTTCCTGAAATGGTGCGACTCGACTCCCTGCCCACTCTTCGGACGATTAGTCGCAAGGGCAGTGGCTGAGGTCCGCCACGTAGATCAATCTGCTCAGGTGAACTAAAATCAGGCTGTAAATATCCGACACGCGAGGGATCAACCATAAGAAAACCAGCCCTGGAGTAAGATTTGAGTCTGATGATCCGTTCCGGAAATTTTGGATCCAGCGGCTCCATTTCGCAAACCAATGTAATCGGTCGATCGATCGGAAGACTGAGTTCTTTTAAGGTCCGTCGGGCTAGCTGAATCGGAAAAGCGCGTAGCCAACCGATCAAGCCGTACCCACGCGCCTGTGGAGCAATAAGTACGTGCGAAAGATGGATGATGACGTCCCGAGTGGAATCTTCGGGAACGATGACTGAGTGGTCCCGAACCGCAATAAATTCGGTTCCTTTTGTCATTCCGAGCATTTCGTATCTCAAATGAAATGGCCCCTTAGGTTTTTCGCTCTCCCACCCGAGTCTTCGATTTAAAACGGATTCTGTCTCCAATTCGCCTTTTTCGCCAAACTCATTCCAAAGTTCGCGATAAAGCTGAGCAAAGAGCGGATCCCCAGTCGAAGTGATTCTCGAAATCCGTATAGCAGAAAAATCAAAAAGAGCCGCGTTTTGGTCGCCAGGAGCTAAATCTGCCGCGATGGGTGTGACAGAATTTGGCATGGGTTAATCCCAGAGATGGTCGAGCATGTGCTTCATTGCGGTTATCATCTGGTCAATTTGTTTTTCTTCGATCGTGAGGGGAGGAGCAACAGCAGCCATGTCTCGAATGCCACGAACAATTACACCTGCCTCGCGACAAAGTTTTACAGCTTTGGGTCCAAGGGGTGTCGAGGGATGGAGTGCGGCTTTTCCACCTTGAGGAAGAAGCTCGATAGCTCCAATTAGGCCAACACCTCTGACTTCGCCTACAGCAGGATGGTTTTCAAATTCTCTCAGCCGCTTTTGTAAGTAAGGCCCCGTTTTGTTTTTTACTTGAGCAAGCAGTTGGTCTTTTTCTAAAATATCAAGATTGGCAAGTGCAGCGGCACAGGCACTGGGATGTCCGCTATAAGTGCACCCATGAGCAAGGTACCCACCTTTGATGAGAGTCGAGGAAATTTCATCGCTTACCAATGTGGCCCCTAATGGAAGATATCCGCTCGTTATCCCCTTGGCGGTAGTCAATAAATCAGGCTCTAAGCTCCAAAGACCAGAGGCAAACCAGTCGCCCAATCTTCCAAAACCTGTAATCACTTCGTCAGCAACAAATAGTATTTCGTATTTGCGACATAGTTCTCGCAGTGCCTTGAGATACCCTTCGGGTGGGACAATGACCCCACCCGCTCCTTGCACGGGCTCGGCAAACAATGCGCTGATCGTGTCGGCCCCTTCTTGTTTAATGATTTTTTCGGTTTCAGAAACACACCATTGCCCATAATCAGTGGGGCTAAGTTCGGTAGTAGTTGCATACCGGTAGGGGCCAGGCACCTGAACAAATCCAGGCAATGGAAGATCAAATGGAGTTTGGCAAGTGGGAAGCCTTGTCATGCTCGTGGTCGCGATTGTGACGCCGTGGTAAGCGTAGCTCAAAGTTAAAATCTTTGATTTTTTGGATCTGCCTTTGAGTTTTTGATAACCCCGAATAAGTTTTAACGCTGTTTCATTGGCCTCTGATCCGGAGTTACTGAAAAAGGCATGCGTTAGATTTTTCGGCGCGATTTTGATCAGGCGCTCAGCAAGCAGAATCGTGGGTTCGGTAGTCGAATTGAAAAACGATGGATAAAATGCAAGGTTTTCCATCTGTTTATGTACGGCATCTATAATTTCACGTCGTCCGTAGCCTACATTTACGCACCAAAGGCCCGCAAGTCCGTCGATGAGTTGTTTTCCGGTTTCATCCGTAACGTAAATTCCTTCAGAGGCTTTGATAATGTGAGTCCCTTGGGCGTGCATTTCGCCGTGATGAGTAAAAGGATGTAGATGAAATTTGCGGTCAAGCTCTTGAAGGCGTTTTGGGTCCATGGATTTTCTCCGAGTATTTAGTTTATTTGAATTAGGTTCAGTTTGAAATGGAAGTCTTTTTGGATCTGCGCTCAAACATGACGCCGTGTGATAAATAAATTGAGAAATAAAAAAGGGTGAGTAACTCCGGTTACTCACCCTTTAATCAATCTGCTTATAATTTCAAATTGAGGAATTTATCCTCTCAGTTGGCGACAGCCCAATTCGGTTTCTAAAACTTCTCCGTTAATTTCGAGAACCGCGGGTCTGCCACCATTGATCGGTGCAGTTCCATAAGTCACTTTTAATTCGAAAGTTTTGCCCCTGGTTTTTTTATCGACGTAACGGCTTGATCCGCCGACCGTGCCGGTTTTAATCACCTTGACTGCAAAGCTGCTGAGGACATAGGGCCGGTCGCCAGGTCCCGTTGAATAGACATCGGCATAAAGGCCTTTTCCCATTACGTTGCATGTTTGCACGCTATACCCGCCTCTGCCGTGCGCTATACAACTCAGGTCATGAATTACGCCTGTTTTTTCGCATGCGCCGACTTTCGTAGGCACGGTCGCATGTACGGTAGAGCCCATCAGACCCATTAAACTTATTCCTAGCACTAAAAATTTTTTCATAAATACTTCTCCCTCAAATGATTTAAATCGGTTTAAATTAACGCGGCTTGGTATGTTACTAACACGATGCATTAATTTTAAAAAGCCAATTTTTGGAGACCAATTGTCTGGAGCCTCAGTCCCGTCGGAGTTCATTCTGGGCGGTACGGTATTTATAAAAATATAATAATATCAAGTATTTACATATACAATTGCCTAGCGGCCGAGTTGCGCTCCGAAACTTCAGATCGACTATTTCGAACCCATTATTTTTTCGATTCGTTTGTCAGGTACGATCCAAATAGCCGCGACGAGAACGTATATTCCAAATCCTGCGATTGGAACCCCGAGGGCCAGCGGAACTGAAATGAGGTAGAGAACGACAGATAGCTTTCCCTTAATATCTTTGCCAACGGCTTGAGCAAGCACTGATTTTTTTCCGTGATGAGAGTAGGCGTAGCTAAAGGTGGGCTGGTTGAGGACCCTGAAGATTTCGTCAAACTACACGTTTGCAATTAACAATTTAATCGTAAACATGTACGACCTCCTCTAGCGGCAATCTAAACTGCGGACCCCAGGTTCCGCGTTCGCTCTCGTACCCGATTCCTAAAACCATCACGACCCGAGCTGATCGTCTGAGTCTTAGGGCACGCTTGAGTCGCCACTCATCAAAACCCTCCATCATGCAAGTGGCACCTCCTTGAGCTGTGATAGCCAATACAAAATTTTCGCAAGCCAGTGCCGCGGACTTAATCGCAACCTCTTGTATTCCTCCCAAAGTGAGGGGCCCGCGCATCATGGGCCTAAAAAGTCCGATCGCAAGAGTAATGAGAAATTTAAATGGCGCCATTATATTTAAAAACCCAGATCGATAAGTATAAGGAATCATTTTTTCATAATATTGAATGACCTGTTTGGGAGCCGAAACACGAGTGACCCAAATGACGAGAGGCTTTTGCGAGCGTCTCCAATGTTCGGGGTTTGCCGTAACGACAACCAGCTGCGTAGACGTCCGGGCCGCAGCTTGGTTCATACACGCGTTTACGACCTGAGCGCGTAACTCAGAGTTTTTGATCCAATGAAAATCCCAAGTCTGAGTATTTGACGAGTTAGGCGCCAAAACTGCGGCCTCAAGCGCCGTCTTTACTAGCTCATCTGGAAATAACTCAGACTTGAACTGCCGCACGCTACGCCGTTTTTTCACAGTTTCAAAGAACTCCATGCTCAAGCCCTCTCAATGGTTGACTTTCTCAGTTTTTTTGCGGATTGTCCCTAGAATTATGTCTCGGCTTAAGTTCAAAATCGATCATGAGTCCCAGGGATCAAGCGCAAGAGCTTGCACGTTTCATACGCTTCATGGCGAAGTAAAGACACCGATTTTTATGCCTGTCGGAACTCAAGCCACGGTTAAAAGCCAGAGTGCAGAAGCGCTTAAAACCTCGGGCTCGCGTGTATTACTTGCCAATACCTACCATTTACTTTTACGGCCAGGGCCTGAAGTTTTTAACAAATTTGGGGGTATTCATCGCTTTATGAATTGGGATGGGCCGGTTTTGACGGACTCAGGTGGGTTTCAAATATTTTCATTGCCTCATTCGCGCGAGATGAACGAAGGGGGGGCGCATTTTCAAAGTTATGTAGATGGTAAGCTTCATGTTCTTTCGCCCGAAAGCAGTATTGAAATGCAGAAATCCAT
>CAYJBA010000030.1:0-13136 GCA_964367865.1 uncultured Bacteriovoracaceae bacterium
ACCGGATGAAACCTTTGTTTCCATTCCGGAAATCTTGTCTACGGATTCAAGAAGCACCTGTTTGACCTTCTTGTAGTTCCATTCGGGATGCGCGGACCATAAAAGCGCAGCCGCTCCAGCAACGTGAGGACATGCCATCGATGTTCCGGACAAAGAAGCATACTTGTTACCGGGCACTGTGCTGTAAACATTTACGCCCGGAGCAGCCAAGTGAGTCGTCTTTGGTCCATAGTTCGAAAAGAATGCCATTTTGTCTGACTTATCAGTCGCCGCAACGGAAATAATATTTTCCGTTTTGAACGCAGCTGGAAAGCTGGGATCGTTTCCGTCGTTATCCGTGCCGTCGTTACCAGCGGCAGCGATAAACAAAACGTCTTTGTCGCGAGCCCTAGCAATGGCTTCTTCAAGGGCTTTATTATCATCGTCGCCCTTGCCACCCCAGCTGTTACTCAGAACTTTTGCGCCATGCTCAATCGCATAGTCAATAGATCTGATAGCGTCAGCAGAGGTTCCGCTTCCTTGGCCTGATAAAAATTTTACAGCCATGATCGAAACTCTCTGTGCAACTCCGGAGACCCCGATTCCGTTGCCGCCCACAGCGCCAATTGTGCCCGAGGTATGGGATCCGTGTTCGTTGTCATCAAAAGGAAGCCCATCATTATGTACGAAGTCCCAACCTACGACGTCGCCTTTTGTCGGATTTGGATTTCTCCACATATTAAAAGCGAGATCCTCGTGATTGTAATCCACTCCCGTATCGATATCGGCAACAATCATCTTGTTATTACCGCGAGTAATCTTCCATGCATCAGGAGATTCAATCTTTGAAATCCCATAGGCTTTCGAAAGATCCTTGTCGTCTTGAGGAGGGTTTACATCCGCAGGAGCCGGCTGAAGCGCTGGGGCATTATGAGCGGGAGTACCTGGTTCAGTAGGAGGGTTGCCCGGGTTGGTGGGCGGTTGGCCCGGACCACCTGGAAACCCACTGTCGCTGCAACCTGGGGGAAAATTTGGCATTAAACAAGGGAGCTTTGCATTGGGATCACATCCTGGAATATCTAGACCAGGTATACAAGGAAGTCCCCCTGGCAATCCTGGAATTGGATTATCAGTCCCCTGAATGGGGCTAATTCTTAAAATGTAGTTCGGCTGAGCATATTCAACTTGTGAGGATTGCGAAATGGCCTTAACTGCGTCTTCAACGCTAATGGACTCATCGAAAACTAACTGTTCGAAGCCCTTCATTAGGCCACCGAATCGTTTTACCTTCTTTACGCCAAGCGAATCATAAAACTGATTCATCACTGAGCGCGTGCGAACAACGCCAGTTTTGTATTTTACGATTACTTCGCCTTTCGTGTATTCGCTCGCAATTGCCGAGCTGGAAATCATGAAAACAGCTGTCAAAAGTAGTGCCATCCGTGAACTCATCATTTTATTCCCCCTTTTTTCGATGAGAATCCTTTTTCCACTTCTGAGTTTTCACTCAGAAAAAACTTTGGAGTCAGGACCTTGACGTTCGATTGTATATAGAGTGCTTACTTTTGCAAATTTGACGCGCGTTTTTATTTTTGCATGGGGTGCTTGCAATTCAGAAATCATCCAGTACAATCGGCCACGAAAAGGAGGTAACTATGGCAAACTCTTCGCCTCCGAATCCCCTGCAAGATAAAATCGCGATTGTTACTGGCGCCGGCCGTGGTCTCGGCGCTTCTACCGCGTTGCGCCTTGCTGAGCTAGGTGCGCACATTGTCATTAATGATATTGTTGAAGAAAACGCTAACTCAATATCAACAAAAGTCGCGGCACTTGGGCGCAAATCTCTCGTCAGCACACATGATGTTTCAGATCATAAAAAAGCAAACGAACTCGCCGCTCAAGTAAAAGCGCAATTTGGAAGAATTGATATCCTTGTAAACAATGCTGGGATAACGCGCGACTCCTTACTCATAAAACTGACTGAAGAAAAATGGGATGAGGTGATTCGGGTTAATCTTAAAGGGCCTTTTAATATGGGCCAAGCCTGCGCGAAAGTCATGATCGAGCAGAAATATGGAAAAATTTTAAACCTCGCATCCGTAGCCTGGCTTGGAAATGTTGGGCAAACTAATTATTCAGCTTCAAAAGCGGGAGTTGTTGGAATGACCAAAACCTGGGCTCTAGAATTGGCCCGTTTTGGAATCAACGTCAATGCCATCGCACCGGGGCTGATCGAATCCATACTCACTCAGCAAATTCCTCCTGAAGTTAAAGAAAAGTTTATAGCAAAAATTCCGTTGAAACGAATCGGTCAGCCTGAGGAAATTGCAAAGTTGATTTCTTTTCTTGTGAGCGACCAAGCATCCTATATTACCGGCCAGTGCATTGGGATTGACGGTGGCCTCAGCATCGGGGCGCTGGGTGGCTAGTTTCACTTTAAGGAAGGACTTAAATGTTTTTTACAGCCCTATTAATTGGGAGTCTCTTATCCTCTGTTACTTTGGCAGATGATTTTAAAAAAATCAAAATTACCGAGGCACATCCCACTCAATTTTCGGTTGGAATGCTTGAAGTAGATCTACGACGCGAAACAATTCGCAAAGCCATTTCAGAGAACAGCCTAAAAAAATTACTCAAAAAGAACCGGGGTACTGGTGTTTATGGACCCCCAGGTAAATCCATCTACCTAGTAGATGGCCATCATTTTGCGCGCGCCCTGTTTGAAGAGGGCATAGAGGAGATGCAGGTAGAAATAGTTAAAGACTGGACCGATCATTCTGAAAAACGCTTTTGGAAAAAGATGAAAAAAAACGACTGGGTCTATTTAAAAGACTCGGAGGGAATAAAGCGTAGCCCAAAAGAACTTCCAATTAAAATCAACTTACTTGAGGATGACCCTTATCGAGGTCTGGCCTACCTAGTGCGAGAAGCAGGTGGTTTTGAAAATCTTAAAATTCCGTTTCAGGAGTTTGCCTGGGCGGATTTTTTTCGTGAAAAAGTAAAACACTTTGACACTAAAAATCCAAAATCTGTCGAAACCGCATTGAATGAAGCCCTTGCACTTTGCAGAGACCCAGAGGCAAAAAAATTGCCGGGATATTTAGGAAAACTAGCCACTTCAAATTGCGTCTTAAACCTGCTTTTAAAGAGGCTCAGAGACTAGATCTAAATTTTACCTTATTTTAGTGAAAACCACGCTCTCGTCATTCAGACAGTCCGTGGCAGATTCTGGACATTGGGTCTCATCGTTTGTAGCCATGCACTCGAGAGTGAAATCTCTATCATCGCAAACAGCCCGCGCCAGACAGAGTTTGTGAGTGATCGCCGAGCCAGAAACAATAAATTTTGTTCCGCTATAGACACAAGTCTTATTGCGACTAATTTCTACAGTGTTGTCGTCCGGTTTTCCTGCTGCAAACGCAGAAAATGACACAATACCAAGCAATACTGACAAAACTGTGACCGACATTTTCATAACTGATCTCCTTGAATATTATTAAATCTCGCGCTCTTTTTGGCGTCGCATATAAGTTGGAACATCATACTCATCATCCGTGAGATTGGTGATACCAAGTCTTTGAGCAATCGCGCGAGCCCGAGCCAATTCCCCATTTTCAGGCCGAATTGCGGCTTGTGCACCTACAATAAGTGACGATGAGAGCTGTGCCGCCGTCATTGCATCCTTTGGAAGCTCCTCAGATAACATTTCAGTCGCATCATCAAAAGACATCTGCGCCTGCACCAGGGTGTTTGCGCTGGTAACGGGTATCGCCAATCCTGCGGCTACCGCTCCCGCTTCGGCGAGACGCTGAGCAGAAGGAAGCGGCGGAGGCACTGCTGCAACCTCTACCGGCGTGGGTTCGACCCCTGCATATTGCTGCGGAACCGCTACCTGGGTAGGGCGAGCGACAAGCTGTGCTTCTTGTTGCTTTCGCATAAAATCAACTGCAGTAGCGCCACCTAAGCCAGTAGCGATAACCGTGACCTTAACCTGATCTTTGAGCGATTCATCTATAACAGTTCCGAAAATGATTTCCGCATCTTCGTGAGCTGCTTCCATAATCAAAGTCGTTGCTTCATTAACCTCGTGAATCTTGAGATTGGAGCCGCCAGTAATATTAATAATGATGCCAGTGGCGCCATCAATCGAGACATCCTCAAGAAGCGGACTAGAAATTGCGTTTGTGGCTGCCTCAACTGCGCGGTGTTCGCCCTCTGCGTAACCGATACCCATAAGTGCCAGACCCTTGTTTTGCATGATGGTCTTCACGTCGGCGAAGTCACTATTAATGAGGCCGGTGTGATTGATCAGGTCTGAAATCCCTTGAACCGCATTTAGAAGTACTTCGTCTGCCTTTTTAAATGCTTCAACCATCGAAAGAGTAGATCCCGCGATTGCGAGCAGCCTTTGATTAGGAATCGTAATGAGTGAATCTACGCCCTCAGCTAGCCACGATACACCTTGCTCAGCATGCTTTGCGCGCTTACGTCCTTCAAACATAAAGGGCTTGGTCACGACACCCACAGTGAGCGCGCCGATTTCTTTTGCGATTTTAGCAAAAATAGGGGCAGCACCTGTGCCTGTGCCTCCACCCATTCCTGCGGTAATGAAGACCATGTCTGCGCCGGCCAACACCTCAGAAATTTTTGCATAATCCTCAAGAGCGGCTTTACGGCCAACTTCGGGATTGGCGCCGGCACCTAGGCCCTTGGTCAACTCCTGGCCGATCGCCAATTTGATCGGCGCCAACGAGGCATCCAGTGCCTGGCGATCCGTATTTGCCGTAATAAACTCAACACCTTCGAGTCCCATCCGGATCATCGTGTTAACGGCATTACAACCGCTGCCACCGACGCCCACTACTTTAATTTTTGCTCCCTGCGCAGCTGCCTGATCGATTTCAAACATTCAGATTCCCTTTCCTTTGGGTATTAGAATAGATCCTTAATCCAAGTTCGCATTGAACCCCGTACCTTGTCGTAAATGTTCTTTTCCCGAATGGGAAATTTGGCCTTATGAAGATGTCGTGCGCCGTACTTCAATAGTCCTACGGCTGTCGCAAATTTGGGTGAGTTCACCACATCACGCAGGCCCCCAATATCTAACGGAAGACCACGTTTCACGGGCATTTCGAATACAAACTCAGCCAGCTCAGGCATCCCCTCAAGGAGGGTAGCGCCTCCCGTAATCACAATGCCACCCGATAGGGCGTCTTGATATCCGGTTTTGAGAACTTCATGATGTATGAGCGAAAAAATTTCTTCTACTCTGGGTTCGATGATTTCAGCCAGAAGTCGTCTGGACACGATGCGAGGCTTTCGTCCACCGACACCAGCAACTTCGATGGTTTCATCTGGCTTGACTAAATTAGCCATCGCACAGCCATAACGAATTTTTATTTTTTCAGCTTCGTTTTGGGGAGTCCTTAATCCTACCGCGATGTCGTTGGTAATGTGATTTCCGCCGATAGCCAGTACCCCGGTATGAACAATTGCGCCGTCCTTAAAAATAGCTAGGTCACTTGTACCGCCCCCGATGTCGACCAACAGAACGCCGAGCTCTTTTTCATCGCTCGTTAACACCGCCTCGGCAGAAGCAATGGGCTCCAGGCAAATTTCGGCTACATTGAGACCTGATTTGTTCGCACATTTGATAATGTTTTGAGCAGAAGATACAGCGCCGGTAACTATATGCACTTTTGCCTCTAATCGGACGCCGCTCATGCCAATTGGATCACGAATACCGTCTTGCTCATTTATTTTGTACTCTTGTGGAATAATATGAATGACTTCGCGATCTAGTGGAATGGCCACAGCTTTTGCAGCATCGATCACGCGTTGGACATCATTTTCAGTAATTTCTTTATCTTTAACCGCGACGATTCCGGTAGAATTAAAAGATTTAATATGACCGCCAGCTATCCCGGTATAAACGGTTGAGATTTCAACACCGGCCATGAGCTCAGCTTCTTCGATTGCCTTTGTAATGCTCTCCACGGTGGAGTCGATATTAATGACTACACCTTTACGCAGTCCGGTGGAGGGCGCGGTACCAATTCCGACAATGTCGATGATGGGATGCGAACCGCCTTCGGCAACCTCACCCACAATGCAGCAAATTTTCGTGGTTCCAATATCGAGACCAACTATAAAGTCCTTTTTGGACATACGCAAAATCCCTCCCATGGGATCGGGGCAAGACAGGCAATTTTTGCCCTCTAAGGAATTCTAAGAACCATGAGCGGTTTTGACAACTATTTTTTTTCCTGCATCTGCCCAAATCTGTCGGACAGCAACCCCATGGCCACTCAAATATTCGATCACCTTAGATAGTCTTTCGAGGTGCAGGTCCGTTTGTGTGTCAAAATTTTGACCCAAATCGAGCCAAGTCCGTCCTATACGATCTCCCATCGAATAGGTGAGAACTGCTCGATACCCACGATCAAAATCCCAGCTAATAGACGAAATTTCCGCCTTCTTTGAGATCTTTAATTTTTCCCATCTCTGGAGAAAAAAAATCGCATCTTTCGCCCGTGCGGTGTCTGAACTCCCCATTCCTGACAAAAGAGTGAGGTCGGCGCGATACCTGAGATTCACTTTTCCAAAACGCTTTCCATCTCCATCCACGTAAACAACTGAACCCGTTTCGGTTTGCAACAGGGCTTTAGGTTCGCGATAGGTTACGGCCACTGAAAGCGTCTGGGGTGGCATCTTCTGTAATCGGACGTCTTTTATCCATGAACTTGTGCGAATTCTAGATTCAACTTGTTTTAAATTCAGCTGAAACAAATTTAATTTACCAATCGGTACCGAGGCCAACGAAATAATATCCGAAGCACTCATAGGCGAATCTTCGGGCTGATCCTCAACCTCTACGGCATGGACAATAAAGAGACTTGAATGCATTGAAACAACAACTGCCGAAGCAATGCTCCCGAAAGCTAAAATTAAAAATCCAAAAGTCAGGAATTTTTTTACACGTTGCATTCCCTGGTTAAGCCCCTCTTTAAAGAGTGCCATACGACTAGGGCTTATCCAATGGAAATTCCCGTGGCGAGCTGTTAGCTTTGGTTTTATGTTTAAATTCAAATCGACTCGAACCTGCGCTTTAACGTGGGTTATTTATAGTACTTTAACCTTAGGCTGTGCCACTGGGACTCCATCCTTGTCCGGCCCTGAAAAAAAAGAAATCCTTCCCCTAGCTGGCGACTATCGGGTACATCGCTACCGTTTTGATAATGGTTTAAAACTTCTTGTCGTAGAGGATCACTCCTCGCCTACGTTTTCATATCAAACTTGGTACAATGTTGGATCCAGGCATGAAAAAATAGGGCGAACAGGCTTGGCCCATCTTTTTGAGCACATGATGTTCAAACAAACCAAAAACTTAAAAGACGGCGAATTTAGCAAGAAACTAGATGAACTGGGTGCACAGGGCGAAAATGCTTTTACCACTCAAGACTATACGGCTTACATTCAAGAGCTGCCCGTCAACTCAGCTTCCAGTGATCACGAAAGTAACTTAGAGCTGATCACCCGCTTTGAGGCAGAAAGAATGACACAACTCGTAGTGGACGAAAAAGCCTTTAAGACTGAAACAGAAGTAGTCCAAAATGAACGCCGCTTTCGATATGAAAACAATGCCGACGGTGCAATTTATCAGGAATTGTTTGATCTATCCTTTAACAAGCACCCCTACCATTGGCCAGTGATCGGTTATCAGCAAGATTTAGACGCGATGTCCTCGGACAACGCAGTAGATTTTTATAGAAACTATTATAACCCAAGCCGTACCGTCATCGCGGTGAGTGGTGACGTTATTCCGGATGAAGTATCTAATTTCGTAAAAAAACACTACGGCTCACTTCTAGGTTCTTCGCCCCCTTCTGCACAGTATGAACAAGAACCTCCGCAAACCGCGCCCCGTAGAAAAGCATTACCTCTCAATGTCCAAGTAGAAAAATTAGCAATGAGTTATCACATTCCAGGCATTTTGCAGGAAGACGTCCCTACTTTATCGGTAATCGAAGCAATTCTCTCAGGAGGCAAAAGCAGCCGGCTCCACCGAGCACTTGTAGATACAGGGGTAGCAAGTGCGATAGAGATATATGACGGAGAGACTGTAGACCCTGGGCTTTTTTCATTTTTTGTTAATTTTCAAAAAGGAAAAAGAGCCACCATGGGTGAGTCCATTATTTTGAAAGAATTAGAGGAGCTGAAAAAGAAACCTGTGCCGGACCCTGAGCTTGAAAAAGCGAAAAATCGGATTCGTTTTACTTATTTTCAGGATCTTGAAAGCAATTACAGGAAAACACACTTTATTGGACTTTACGAAACAATCGCCGGAGATTTTACTTTCGGGCCACGCATGATTGAACAAATTGGACAAATTACGCCCGCTCAAGTTCAAGCTGTCGCGAAAAAATATTTTGATCCCTCTGGCCGCACTGTCGTTACAGGAGTGCCCAAATGAAAAATTATATCTTAGCAACCCTCGCCGCCTCCTTGCTTTACTCCCCTTTGATCTTAGCTAAAGAGATTTACTTTGAAGGTAACTCGAGCCTACCCATTGTTCATCTCAACGCTGTTTTTAAAAATGGAAGCATCACTGACCCTAAAGGAAAATTTGGGATTACTAATTTTACCGCAGAAATGCTCATTCGTGGCACACACCGAAGAACGAAAGAACAAATCGCGCTCGCCTTAGACCAAATGGGAGGTAAAATTGAAATTGAAACTCGAGCAGAAGCTGTCATTTTTAGGGGAGCAGTATTAGCAAGTTCTTTAAATTCTTTTTTAGGACTCTTTGAAGAAATTTTGACCGAACCTGTTTTTTCAGAGAATGAAATTCGTAAGCTAAAATCCGAGATTGTTTCGGCCATTTTAGAGGAAAAAGGTCAAGACGCCTCTCTCAATTCGCGTCGCTTCGCCAGACATCTATTTGGCGATCACCCTTATGGAAAACCCATTCTAGGTCGTACGCAAGACATCCAGTCCATCAATGAAAGCCAGATCAGAGCGCATTATGATCGCACCATTAGGGACGAATCCATGGTGGTCATCGGATCGGGTGACTCCAACTTAGAGGTAATAACGGCATGGGCTAGCCGCATTTCTAATGCTCGACACGTTTCTGCACCATTGGCAGATACAGATATTTCTCAACCCGAAACCGTTCAGCATCGTAGATTGCTTATTGTTGACAAGCCTGACCGAACTCAAACGCAGATTCTGATCGGCCAGGTGGGATTGCAAATGGATGATCCTAAATTTTTTCCTCTCCATATCGCAAATTTTGCATTTGGCGGACCACCCTTTTCATCCCGCTTAAAGGTCGAAATTCGCGTAAAACGCGGGTGGAGTTACGGGGCAGGCAGCGCATTTCGCTTTGGAAAAAAACCAAGACTTTGGACCGCTAACTTATTTCCGGCTTCGAAATATGCCCCTGAAGCCCTGGCCTACACCCTAAAAATGATCGAGGAACTAAAGAGGGACGGAATCACAAAAGAAGAATTTGAGTTTTCAAAACAAAGTCTGATCAAAGGTGCTGGATTTATGTATAACACTCCTGCAAAAAGAGTTGAAAACGCCATAATCGAAAAGACCCTCGGATTACCTGACGGCCTAATGAAATCCTATGCTGATCGAATGGAATCAGTGACCTGGGAAGAAACTAATCAAGCTATCAAAGAGTACATTCGCCCAAATGAACTAACGATTAGCGTATTAGCCACTGCGAAAGTATTAAAGGAAGCTCTATCGAAAGCTTCCGGCGAAGGCACCGAAGTTATTGTGTCGCCTTACACTGAGGACTAAGTCCTATTTATCGGATAAATAGGACTTCGCACTCGAGGTCTATATTGAGTTCGGATTTTGCACGGTTTTGAGCAAGGTCAATCAGGGATTTTACGTCTACTGAAGTTGCTCCACCTAAATTTAAAATAAAATTACAGTGCTTTTCTGAATACTGAGCGTTTCCGATTTTATGTCCCCGCAACCCTAATTTATCTATAACCTGCCAGGATGACAACCCTGAGGCTTTAGGATTCTTAAATACGCTTCCACAAGAAGGGTAATCTATCGGCTGTGTTGCTTTTCTTCGAGTAAGGGTTGAATCCACAATTTCCTTAACTTTTGCTGGAGTCTCCAATCGTATGGTCCATTCGGTAGACAGTACAACTGCAGAAGTCGGCAAAAATAAATTTTTTCGATATTCCATTTTTAAGGACGGTCCTTCGAATTCTAAAAGCCCGGCATCCGGCTTAAGCAAATCAAATGCCGTGACTTTACTTAAATGATCGCGCGCTTCACCGAGGTGGGTTCCCGCATTCATCCTAATAACACCGCCTACTGTTCCTGGAATGCCGGTTAAAAACTCAAGACCGCCCCAGCCCTCTTGTACTGCTCGGCGCAAAAGAGTAGATACTGATACACTCGCTCCAACCACAAGTATGTTTTCACCCTTTTTAATATCTGGGTTGAGTTTAAGCGTTTTTATAATTAAGCCATCAAAGCCTTGATCGGAAGCAAGTACATTTGAACCTGCTCCCAGGATAAAAAATCGGGACCCGGTTTCGTTAATGTAATTCGAAAGAACATAAAGATCTTTTTGATCCTGAGGTGTCGCAATAACTGCCGCAGGACCGCCTATCCGATAGTAGGTGTGCTTTGCAAGTGGCTCGTTGTAAAGTAAAAAGCCGGCCGGATCAATACCCTTAGCGTCAAACCACTTTTTTGGGATTGTACTCACGGCACTTCCTTCTGAAGTCCCTTCGCAATCTGGTCAGCGAGTTTAGTGATCGATCCAGCCCCTAAGCAAAGCACCATATCCCCATCTTTAAATCTCTTGATGACTTCATCCTTCGCATGCGCAAGGTCGCCAATATAGATCATTTCTTTGGGGGCATATACCGTTCCGCGAATATCATTGACCAAACTTTTGGAATTTACGCCTTCGATGGGGTCTTCTCCAGCCGAATAGATATCGGTCATGATCAAAACATCACTCTTCTTAAAAGCAGATAGAAACCCGTCATGACAATGAAGAGTGCGAGAAAAACGATGGGGTTGAAAAACAGTGACTATTCTGCCGCTCCAATGATCCCGTGCCGCATCTAGGGTAGCTGCTATTTCAGTCGGATGGTGGCCGTAATCATCGACCACTGCGCAATTGCGAATTGAATTTTGCCAACGCACTTCAAATCGGCGTTTGACCCCTACAAACTGCCTTAGTCCTTCAGTAATTTTTTCAACTGAAATTCCGATTTTTAAACTCACTGCGACCGCGGCAAGTGAGTTAAGAACATTATGGCGACCGGGAACAGAAAGTTCAAATCGCCCTAGGAGTACATGTGGCTTACCAGGTCCGTCGCGAAAATAAGCGTTGTAGGAAGACCCTAAACCACTTTTTTTAATATCATCTGCGTAAATGTCCCAAAAAGATGAAAACCCGTATGTCAAAAAGGGCTTAGTCAGTCTAGTGAGGCACCTGCGAACTCCGGCGTCTTCGCCACAAACAATCGCAACACCGTAAAATGGAATTTTTCCGACAAAATTAATAAAGGCCTCATCAATAGCCTCCATCGTTCCATAAAAATCCAAGTGGTCATTATCAATGTTGGTTACTACGCTGTAAACTGTGGGCAGATGCAAAAATGAACCGTCACTCTCATCCGCTTCGGCTACAACATACTTTCCGGTGCCTAGTTTCGCGTTCCCTCCTAATGAGTCTACTCGCCCCCCAATGGCAAGCGTTGGATCAAAGCCAGCCACAGTCAGTAACGTGGCCACCATAGAGGTCGTTGTGGTTTTTCCATGAGTTCCGGCCACAGCGATACCGGTTTTTCCTCGCATCAACTCGCCTAACATCTCTGCACGAGGGATCACTGAAATTCTAAGCTTTTTAGCTTCTATAATTTCTGGATTTGTAGATTTTATGGCAGAGGAGGTCACAACAACGTCGGCTGCAGCCACGTTGGATGCTTGATGCCCTATTAGGATCGCGACACCTAGACTCCTCAATCGTCTCGTGGTCTCAGACTCCGCCATATCAGAACCCGTAACGCGGTATCCTTGATTAAAAAATACTTCTGCAATTCCACTCATCCCAATGCCACCAATTCCTACAAAATGAAGATGGGTGTCTTTTTTACTTTTCATGTGCGATCTCGCTGCTGTTCAAGTTAACTTTTCCTAGCTTCAGTGTCCAGACTTCTGAAGCTCCAAGACTATCTCTTTTGCCGCATCAGGCTTATAAAAAGCGGCCACTGCTTTTTCCATTTTCTCGATTTTGTATGGATTACTCATGCACTCTCGTATCACTCGCGCAAGATCCTCACCTTTGGACTTAAATTGTGGAATAAGTATCGCCGCGCCTGTATCTACAAAAATCTGAGCATTTTTTTCTTGATGATTATTGGACGCGTAAGGAAATGGAACCAAAACAGAGGCACGGCCTACAGCGGCAATTTCGGCTAAAGTCGAGGATCCGGCTCTACAGACCAGCAGGGAAGCCTCAGAGTAAGCGGATTTCATATTATAAATAAATTTTTCTACAACTGCTTTCGTGCCTCCTTTGTCATATGCTTCGTTTACGCGAATAAAATCTTTTTCACCTGTTTGATGAATAAAAAATATTTTACCTTTGAGATCGGCTAAAAAGGGCAGTGCTTCTAGCACCAGAGTATTAATCCCCAGTGCGCCCTGACTTCCTCCAAAAATAAAAACAGTAAACGGCAGTCGTGGGGCGGGAGACATGGGCATGAGGTCAGATCGAACTGGATTTCCAGTGACGAGAACATGATCCGAATTAAAATAGGGCTCAGTTCCAGGAAAAGCAGAAAAAATCTGATCAACAAATTTACCTAAAATACGATTGGTCATTCCAGGTACCGAATTTTGCTCGAGAATTGCAACTCGAGCGTCGATGACCTTAAGCCAAGACAAAAGCTTTGCCGTAAGTAAGATGGGACCTGAAGCATAACCCCCTACGCCGAACACCGCATAAGGACGGATTTTTTTTAAAATTAAAACAGACTTGATAAAGGCAAAAGGAAGTTGAAACAATGTCTGAATTTTACGCTTAATGCCGACACGATTTAAAGACCCAAGCTTGAGAAGCTCAAGTGAGTTGCTGCGCGGCGCCCAGAGATCGGAAG
>CAYJBA010000031.1:0-3916 GCA_964367865.1 uncultured Bacteriovoracaceae bacterium
ACCGCCAACACGGCGCGGCTAAGACCCGCAGCCTCACCTTCGGCCTTACCTTGAATGAGGGAGCCTCTTTTAAGTAGTCCTCCATCCTTGATAATCATATCTGAAGTGAGATAACCAAAATCCGGCTGATCCACCCCAAGTTGCTTTTGGAAGGCGCGAGAAGTGAGACCAATCTTTTTTACAATCGGGCGCGCACCTTCTAAAATCCGGCGCTGATAGTTTTTCCGAGAAACCTGATACGCATCATCGACTGAAATTGAAGGATAGGTCTTTGTCAGCGGCTCACCTGGTTTTTTATGAATTCTAGCGTTCCATAAAAATGCGGCAGCCGCTTCAAAGTCCTTCGTTACAAGATTCATAGATTCTCAGTAAAGCCCCTCAAAATATTTACTGTGGAAGAGTCCCCGTAGTATTCGTTGGTGGAGGAGTCGGAATAGGGAGGGGTTGAATCGGATTCTGCCCAAATGTACCAGTACCAGTCCCACCCGTAGTACCTTGATCTCCATGAGGGACTAAACCACCCGTCCCATCCTTTAACTTAGGTGGGGCTAAGCCTTCGGGTGTGGTCGGCACAGGCGGTCTCGTTGCAGGTCCTGTCGGTTTTTTAGGATCCCCCGAGTTACCTTGCTGCCCTTTTTCTCCAGATGGACTAAAAGGAGTGCTGGTTGGTAAATTCAAAAACTGGTCTGATCGAACTTCTTTGATCGCTTGTGACGACATCACTTGAGGCTTGGGCTCACCTACGACTGCATAACTCGATCCAGCCGTATTAAGCTGTGTAGACAGATAAAAACCCTTTTCAATAATTCCCAACTTCTTTCCGCCCGGGCCTTCGATCTGAATACTTCCACTTAAGCAAAAATATTCGGAATGGTATGTCCCGTCGGGTCCCGAAAAACCAGAAACTACAAACTGAGTTCCGCGAACTCCCAAGGTGACTCCGCGATTTTTTAAAACAAACTGAGGACTAGTCGCTGCGCGCTTAACTACTGTGGCTCGAACCTTTCCGGAATCCAAATCCAATTGAGTATCCGTTAGCCCGCTTTTATTGATCGTCATTTTGGTCTTTGCACCCAAATCGATCAGCGATTTATCTGACATTAATATCTTAATCGAGGACTTTTCACCCGTTTCGACTATAGCACCGGTAGGAATCACTGAATTAGGAGCTACTGTTACTTTTCCTGTGCTTCCATTCGATATGCTTACATCGCCCTTAAACTCAACAACACGATTAGGAAGTTCCGCAGCATAAGTACCGGAGACAAATACTGCTAAATAAGCAATCGCAACCACGAAATCAAATCTCCTGGATATCGAAACCATAAAACAATGCTCCTTTTTCTGATCGTCATTGGTAATGAATCTTTATTTTATATATGATGGCATCAACTGAGGCCCAAAGGAAATGCCATTTAGGTGTAATTGCAAAATAAAATCTACCCAATCAGTCGGGTTAACGATTTCACTCATTATTTATACTATTTCGTTACTAGCCCTTTTTGAGGCGAATCTGATTTCTGTTTTTGCAGACCAAGAAAATCGCGATGAGGCAGAAATTATTTATGCCGAGGCGCGTATTGCAGTTAACTCAGGCGATTGCGAACGCGGTCTAGCACTAGGAAAAAAGGCGTTAGGTATCGACTCTTTTCATTACGCCACCGCAGAACTAGCCTATGAATGCGCAAAAAAATTAAATCGAAAAAAATTACAAGAAGAGCTACGTCCGATTTTAACAGCCGCCAAAGAAAAGGATCGAGTGCTTAAACTAGCTACCCAGCAGCTAGAACTCGCGGTTAAAGACCTAAGCGAAGACCGAACCAAAGACTCCATAAGCAGGTTTTCCTACGTCGAAAATCTTTCTATTTCCAAGCAATCCGATATCAGAGAATTAGCCGAAGAAGCCAGATTTCGCAGAGGTTTGCTCCACTTAGAACAACAAGACGTCCGAGAGGCATTTTCAGCCCTATTGAATGCCGGACGGACTTATCGGCAAAGGGCCAAGTACGTGATCGGTAATTATCTTTATCAGCAAGGCTATGTGGCCCAGGCTTACACAGCCTATAAAAAATCCTCAGACACTACTATTGGCGAAAGAGACCAAGAAATCGGTCGGGCTAGTCAGGCCGTAATGAATAAAATTGATAGTTTTACTTTTGATCTGCGAGGAAATTTTTTAACTACTTCTGACAATAACCCATTTGGACTTCCCCCTTCGATTTCTACTTACCGAGATTCGAGCAACCGCTCGTTGGCTGGGTTTGCGGGTATAAACGGATCCATTGCGACACCCGTCAATGATTCAAATCGAATTTTATTTAGAGGTCTTTTTGGACTAAATCAGAGTTATTCATTTTCGCGAGATTATCGGCAAACTCTCGATGCACAGACGATAAGTTCTGGAATTTCCGCCTACATGGCGAGTTTCGGGGTCGGACGGGTGAATATCCGTTATTTCTATCAGCTTTCTCGATCTCCAACGGAGATTTCAACCAGTGTATTTGAAAATCGAGCCACCTTAAGGTCTCACGGTCTCAATTTTGATATTTCTCGAGAACTGAGCCGAAGATTAGATTTTAGATTCGGGTATCGAGGAACATGGGCTAGATACCTCACACCTGGTGATGTGGGTTTCTACGATCGGAGCAACCTATCCCATGGAATTTGGGTTGGTACTTTAATTCGCACGAAAACAAGATTTTTTAAACCGACATTCACGCTTGGGGGTGACTACATTAATGCCGCTGGAAATCAAAATTCAAACCGTCTAGCCTACGCGTCCATTTATAATTACATGCCTTTGGGGACACGCTGGGAGGCCGAGCTTTCGGCGTCTTTGGAGCACGCTGATTATTTTAGATTTTCAGCAGATCGAGTAGATATCAATTACCGCGGAGCATTTTCGCTAAATTATTGGTTAAGCTCAAAATTTACGGTTTTGATCCAAGGAACTTATTCGCATACGAAATCCACTTTAGATTATTATAGTCAAAACCGTATTACGGGTTCCTTTGGATTTTCAACAAATTTTCTTTAATTGAAATTCAATCCCTCAAAAAATGACAGGTATATCCACCTGGATTTTTTTGCAGGTATTGCTGATGGTACTCTTCGGCAGAATAAAAAATACCAGCAGTGCTGATCTCAGTAACCACTGGATTTTTCCATTTCTGGGATTCCTCTACCCGACTAATAACCCATTCTGCGATTTTTTTTTGTGCTTCAGAATGAAAAAAAATGGCGGAACGGTACTGGGTTCCAATGTCGTTTCCTTGGCGATTTCGTGTGGTAGGGTCATGCATCTTAAAAAAGATCTCAAGCAGTGACTGAAATGATACTTTCTCCGGATTAAATACAATTTCAATGGCCTCGGCATGGCCGGTTTTTCCAGTTTTGACAGTTAAATAAGTCGGGTTCTGAGTCTGGCCGCCTGTGTAACCTACGGTCGTTTTCAAAACGCCTGGAATGAGTCTAAGAATTTCTTCCATTCCCCAAAAGCAGCCGCCGGACAATGTAGCAATCTCAATTTTTTCGCTCACTCCCTTTATCTCTATCAACTCGCTTAAGATTCCCAGCATTAACTTGCCAGAGGGGTCTCCCTCTGGCAAGTTAATGCTGGGCGTCTTAATTCATGGAAATAGTGAGCGAAAAAAAGTCGAAAATTTGTTAAGACGAGTTCTGACTCATGGTGACAAAATCGATCTCCCTCGGGGAACATTACTACGATATTTCGCCTGAGATATCTTCTCAGACCGCCGTCTATCCCGGCGATGTAAAATTTAAAAGATCTATTCACTTCGATCAGAGAAATGGTGATCCACTTTTACTCTCGAGTATCGAATCCACGGTACACGTAGGAGCACATACCGATGCGCCCAATCACTACCACCCAGACGGTACGGGGATTGAAAACCGA
>CAYJBA010000031.1:3926-13086 GCA_964367865.1 uncultured Bacteriovoracaceae bacterium
ATTGAAAAACGAGACATAAATTATTATTTACGTCGATGTCAGGTCATATCTGTAAAAATTCCACCAGGAAAAAGAATCGAACTCAAGGATATATCGAAAATTTCAATTACTGAAATGCGTGTACTTTTTAAAACCGAATCATTTTCTAATCCCAATCAATGGAACGCTGATTTTAACTCTCTGTCGCCAGAGTTAGTAAATTCGCTTTCTAAATTAGGGGTTGTGTTAATTGGAATCGACACTCCTTCGATCGATCCAGCGGACTCCAAGGAACTAGAGGCTCACCAGGCTATTTTTAAAAACAACATGGCGATCTTAGAGGGAATCACTCTCACCTCTGTTCCTGACGGACCCTATAATTTAATTGCCCTTCCTTTAAAAATAAAAGGCTGTGATGCATCTCCGGTGCGCGCGGTACTTGTAAAAAAAGGAGTTCTCTTTTGAGCCCTTCCAAACCGGATTTTCGTATCTTAAATTATATCAACGGCAAGTTGATCGAACCCGCAACTGCACAATGGATTGATAATTTCACACCCGCAAAGGGCGAGCCCTATTCTCAACTTCCTGACTCAGGCGCACAGGATATCGATCGCGCCGTAAAGGCAGCGCAAGCTGCATTTCCAAAATGGTCTGCTCTTTCGCTGCGTGAGCGATCTCGATACTTGAGAAATGTTGCAAATCTCATTACGTCAAAAATCGAAGAACTCGCTCAAGCAGAATGTCTCGATACTGGAAAACCCATCACCCTGGCAAGAACGGTGGATATTCCGAGGAGCGCACAGAATTTTTCTTTTTTTGCAGATGCCGCCACGCAATTTTCATCTGAATCTCACATGACAGATCACAGAGCTTTAAACTATACGCTTCGAACTCCACTCGGTGTGGTTGCCTGCATTTCTCCCTGGAACTTACCCCTTTACCTACTAACCTGGAAAATCGCCCCTGCTCTGGCTGCCGGCAACTGCGTGGTAGCTAAGCCCTCGGAAATTACGCCTATGACTGCCTTTCTGCTTTCTAAAATTTGCATGGAAGCCGAAATTCCGCCCGGCGTGCTCAATATTGTACATGGCGTTGGATTAAAGGCGGGAACCTCCTTGGTGAATCACCCGGACATCAAGGCGGTCTCCTTTACCGGAAGCACACGCGTAGGAAAACAAATAGCCGCTTCGACTGCAACTGCGCTTAAAAAAGCTTCGCTTGAGTTGGGCGGAAAAAATCCTAATATTATTTTTGCGGATTGTGATTTTGAAGTCGCTGTTCAAGAAACTGTTCGCTCTGCTTTTTCGAATCAAGGTCAAATTTGCCTCTGTGGTTCAAGAATTTTTATTGAAAACTCTATCTACGACAAATTTAAAAAAGCTCTGCTAGATCGCGTAAAGGCGCTCAAACAAGGCGATCCCACTGATCCAGCTACTGAGCAGGGCGCTGTTGTTTCTAAAGCCCATTTTGATAAAATTCTCTCTTGTATTGAAATCGCGCGCCATGAGGGGGGAACAATTCTTACCGGAGGCGCTAGGGCACACATGTCAGGTGACCTGACTCCGGGTTATTTTATTCAGCCCACCTTAATTGAGGGATTGAATGCTGAATGCAAAACGAATCAAGATGAAATTTTTGGACCTGTTGCGACTCTGACCCCTTTTGAAAGCGAAGACGAAGTTTTGCGTTTAGCAAATTCTACACAATACGGACTCGCCGCAACGGTTTGGACTCGGGATTTAAAACGGGCACACCGATTGGCCGCCAAAATTGAATCTGGCATAGTCTGGATCAACTGCTGGATGGTCAGGGATCTTCGCACTCCTTTTGGAGGAGTTAAGGAGTCCGGCATGGGCCGCGAAGGCGGACTCGAGGCGATGAGATTTTTCACTGAAACTAAAAATATTTGTATTCAATTGGAATAAAGAACTATGAGCGATCATGAAAATAAATTTGATTCTGCTAGAGCTCCCGAACCTGTGGGACTTTATCCTCATGCTAGAAAAGTTGGAAATCTTCTCTTTCTCTCAGGCGTCGGTCCCCGTGAGCGCGGTTCAAAAAAGATACCGGGCGTCACCTTGGACGCTCACGGAAATGTAACTGCCTATGACATTGAAGCCCAATGCCATTCGGTTTTTAAGAATGTACGCGCCATACTTGAAGACTCAGGGTCCAGCTGGAACAATCTCGTGGATGTCACGGTTTACCTGACCAACATAAAAGCAGATTTTCCAATGTATAATAAAATTTATGCCGAATATTTTAAAGACAATCAGCCGTGTCGCACCACCTTAGGAATTATTTCGCTTCCAACGCCAATCGCAATTGAGCTGAAGTGTATAGCGACGGTTTAGAAAGGATTACTATGGGCAAACTTACCCCTCTTAATTTTAAAAAATGGATCGAAGAAAATCGTCACTTACTTAAACCCCCGGTGGGAAATAGACAGATTTGGGAGGATCGGGAGTTCATGGTTACCGTGGTGGGCGGACCTAACGCCAGAAAGGATTATCATATTAATGAGGGCGAAGAGTTTTTCTATCAACTCGAAGGCGATATGAAGCTCAGAGTACTGGAGAGCGGTAAGCCCAAGGATATCCCCATTTGCGAGGGCGATATTTTTTTACTTCCCGGAAAGGTTCCTCACTCCCCGCAACGTCCTGCTCATACATTAGGATTGGTCATCGAGAGAAAACGTCGCCCTGAAGAAAAAGATGGTCTCAGATGGATCTGCGACCAATGCCATTCGACGCTTTATGAAGAATTTTTTCATCTCACAAATATCGTGACCCAGATGCAGCCCGTATTTGAACGTTTTTGGAATAATCCCGAAAAAACATTGTGTAAAAAATGCGGCGCCAGACTCGAAAAACCTAATCATGCTTAAAATTGACGTTCACACTCACATATTGCCCCCCAATATTCCGAAATATAAAGAACGGTTTGGATATGGGGGATTTATCCACCTAGATCACCACGCATCTTGTAAAGCGCGAATGATGAAAGATGACGGAACTTTTTTTAGAGAAATTCAAGATAACTGCTGGGATGGGAATAAACGACTGAGCGAGTGCTCTCAACATGGAATTGATGTGCAGGTTTTGTCTACTGTTCCCGTTCTGTTTAACTACTGGACCAAACCCGAGCATGGGTTAGAAATTTCACGATTTCTCAATGACCATATTGCGGAGGTCACTGCCAAAAATCCAAAACATTTTGTCGGTCTTGGAACAGTTCCTCTGCAGTCGCCTGAGCTCGCAGCTCGTGAACTTGAGCGATGCGTGAAAGATCTCGGATTTGCCGGTGTTCAGATTGGGTCGCACGTAAATGACTGGAATTTAAACGATCCAGAGCTTTTTACGTTTTATAGGGCGGCTGAAAAATTGGGCGCTGCGCTTTTTGTTCACCCTTGGGACATGATGGGCCAGGAAAAAATGCCCAAATACTTTCTGCCCTGGCTAGTCGGAATGCCGGCCGAAACGTCGCTTGCAATCTGTTCGATGATTTTCGGAGGCATTTTTGAAAAATTTCCCAGACTTCGTGTTTGCTTCGCACATGGCGGCGGTGCCTTTCCCTCCAGTATCGGGCGCATCGAACAGGGGTTTTTATCGAGGCCCGATTTATGCGCCGTGGATAATAAGAAAAACCCACGCGATTATTTAGGCAAGTTTTTCGTGGATTCCCTGGTTCATGATCCCGAAATCTTGAAACAGCTATTGGGTCTTTTGGGCGAAAATCGGGTCGCGTTAGGGTCTGATTATCCGTTTCCACTTGGAGAAGCGGTGCCTGGCTCAATGATTGACTCCATGAGTGAGCTTTCTACACAGGTGAAGCAACAAATTTATCAGGACAATGCGCTTGAATGGCTGGGTCTAAACAAAAAGGACTTTCAAAAATGAGTCGGGAGAAGCCGAGTTACGAAAATTCAGAGGCATTTGCGGCCCTTATGGACGAAAGAGATCCATTGCGCTCCTACCGTAATCTATTTCACATACCTAAGACTAAAACCGGTGAGGAATTTATTTACTTCTCAGGCAATTCTCTCGGACTACAACCCAGAAAAGCTCGCGAATATGTGGATCAAGAACTTATGGATTGGGCTGAGCTCGGTGTAGAAGGCCATCTTCATGCCCGTCACCCCTGGCTTCCTTATCACGAGTTTTTAAATGAACCGACTGCGCGACTCGTAGGTGCGAAACCTATCGAAGTCGTTGTTATGAATACACTTACCGTAAACCTCCACCTCATGATGGTTTCATTTTATCGACCGAAGGCCAATCGAATCAAAATTTTAATTGAAAAAGGCGCATTTCCATCGGATCAATATGCAGTTGCTTCTCAAGCCCAGTTTCACGGTTACAACCCTAAAGATGTCATTTTAGAAATTTCACCTCGCGAAGGCGAATCTACACTTAGGACTGAAGATATTGTCGAAGCAATAAAGCGGGACGGAAAAACTATAGCGCTCGTACTTTTAGGTCAGGTGAATTACCTCACGGGGCAAGCATTCGAACTAGCACCCATCGCACAAGCAGCCTATGATCAGGGCGCTTTGATAGGAGTCGATCTTGCCCATGGCGCGGGCAATTTGGAGTTGCAACTTCATGATTGGAAAATAGATTTTGCTGTATGGTGCAGCTATAAATATCTCAATGCGGGGCCCGGTGGGTTGTCTGGATGCTTTGTGCATGAAAAACACTCAAAAGATTCGACACTTCCTCGATTTGCAGGCTGGTGGGGGCACGATAAAAAAGTCCGATTTCAAATGGGATCCAAATTCGACCCCATGCCTGGGGCAGAGGGATGGCAGCTCAGCAATCCTCCCATTTTGCAGTTGGCAGCTCTCCGCTCCTCTATGGAGCTTTTTGATTCTGCAACGATTCCAGCGCTGAGAACGAAAAGTGAACTGTTAACAGGTTATCTGCATTTTCTTTTGAATCTCATTCCAAATCATGCCTTTACACTGCTCACGCCAACCCATCCAAAAGAACGTGGCTGCCAGATTTCATTAAGAGTGCGTTCAGGGGCCAAAGAATTGGTGGCCGCACTTCAAAAGGCAGGGATCATATCGGATTTTAGAGAGCCAGATGTGATCCGAGTTGCACCGGTCCCTCTTTATAATCGATTTTCTGAGGTCTATAAATTTGCAAAGCTATTGAGGACACATGCAGAAAAACGCTGATCAAAAGGTCACAGTGGTCGGAACAGGGCTAGTCGGCTCACTCCTTTCAATTTTTCTAGCGAAGCGGGGCTTTAAAGTAAAAGCCTTCGAACGCAGGCCCGACATGCGCAAGGAAACCGTGAGCGCTGGCCGTTCCATCAATCTTGCGATTTCAGTTCGAGGGATTCATGCCCTCAAACAAGTGGGACTTGAAAACGAGATCTCTAAAATGATGATTCCGATGCGTGGACGAATGATTCATCCTAAATCCGGGGCACTTGCCTATCAACCCTACGGAATGAGCGATGGAGATTGCATTAATTCGATCTCACGGGGAGACCTTAATAAGGCGTTGATGACGGCTGCGGAAAAGGCTGGTGTTGCAATTCATTTCAATGAAAGAGCCACTCATTTTGATCTCAAAACGGGAGCTGTTGAGTTTAAAAATGAAAAAACCCAAGTTCAGTCCCCCATTCATAGCAGTTTTGTTTTTGGAACTGATGGGTCCGCTTCCGCCCTGAGAATTCAGCTCTCTTCTTTGGCAGGCTACACAAGTTCAGAAACTCCTCTCGCACACGGGTATAAAGAATTAGTATTGCCGGCAAAAGGTGATGGTTTATTTTATTTAGAAAAAAATGCACTCCATATTTGGCCTCGTGGCAACTACATGCTAATTGCCCTTCCAAATTTTGACGGTAGCTTTACCTGCACTCTTTTCTTGCCCAATGAGGGACCCCTGAGTTTTCAGTCGCTGAAAACTCCGGAGCAGGTTCATTTATTTTTTAAGGAGCAGTTTTCTGACATTGTTCCGCTTATGCCCAAACTAACCGAAGAGTACTTTGGAAATCCGACAGGCCATATGTACACAGTTAAGTCATTTCCATGGAACTATAAAAGTACCTGCTTGTTACTGGGCGATGCCGCACACGGTATAGTTCCATTTTTTGGTCAGGGCATGAACGCGGGCTTCGAGGATTGCACGGTATTGGACGATTTTCTCGTAAAGGCTTTAGCCACTCAAGGCCCTCTCGACTGGGAGCAGATCGCCTTAGGTTTTGCAAACTCGCGAAAGCCCAATACGGACGCCATTGCTGATTTGGCCGTCGAAAATTTTGTTGAAATGCGAGACAAGACTGGTAGCCCTCAATTTCTTCTTGAAAAAGAGGTAGAAAGAATTTTGCAACGCGAGTTCCCACGAGACTACTTCTCTCGATATTCGATGGTCAGCTTTAGCCGCATTCCCTACCAAATCGCATATGAAGCAGGTCTGATTCAGTCTGAAATATTAAGAGAACTTTGCAGCGGGATTAAAAATGTGGGGGAACTTAATCTCTCCAGAGCGGCTAACTTGATCTCGGCCAAACTCTCTCCCTGGATGCGCGCTAAATTTCCAGCTTAAAGAAGTTAGTGAAATTGATAAAAAACCTGACAAAATAGGAATTCCAAATTATTCTATTTGTATGGATTCAGGCATCATCACCAAGTACGCAACAGGTATGGCGAAATCGACGCTTTTTTATGGCATCTCGATCAAAGACTTGGAAGACCTAGCAGCGCAGGGCAAGGTGCTAAATGTCGAAGCCAACTCCAATGCGATTACTGAAGGCGAACTCGTTTCGGGACTCCACGTTTTAGTGGAAGGAACGGTAAAAATCGTAAAAAAGGGTAAAACGATCGTCGCAAACCTCGAAGAAGGTAGCTTTTTTGGAGAAATTACTCTCTTTGGTCAGACCATTACGGGTACTGCTACAGTCAGCACCGATAGTGGTTGCGTAATTTTAGTATTTACACGGCGACAACTCGAACAATGGTTTCAGAAACAGCCCTATGTTGAGGTCGCTTTTTTTAGAAACATCGCAACGGAGTTGTGCAACCGTCTCGTATCTACTACTGAGCAACTGACCGCCGCTCTTACTGCTTCTTTAAACTAAAGCGCCAAAGTTTTAGACACCGTGTAAAAATCGCCCTGGAGCTAAATCGCATTGGGCCCTTTTTCCAAGATGTCCCCTGCGCCTTTGACAATTAGGTAATTCTAGCTTGCACCCAACTATTTGAAATTAATGGTTTTTTATGGATTTAACCACTCGCACCCTAAAACAAAAACCTATAAACTTTGGCCCCACAATTGCTTTGTGGACTTTGAAATTGCGTCGACCCGTGATGCGAGAAAAGGAGAGCCCAGATGAAAACCTTAGTTCATGCAACCTTAGTATTTATCGCAGTTCTCATAGCGTCAGATTCGTCATACGCGTTTGGAAAAAGGCGTTCTGAGCCTTCAGAATCACCGATAGATTTTTCAATTGGACCTATCGCGGCGGGTGGGGACGGTTGCCCGACCGGCACCTCCGTTCAGTACGAACAAACAGGAAATGAAGTGACCGTACGTGTTCGCCCCGCTGACTTTGATTTAGATCTCAATTCAGGAGAATCAGGAAGCGCCCTCGTACGCAAAGGATGCGCGCTTGCTATACCAGTAGCCCACCTGTCCGAAAACAGCCAAGTGCACATGACTTCAATTTCATTTCAGGGAAAATACGATATTCGCGCGTCCGCTTCGGCTAAGATTAGAATCGAAAGTTTTACAAATAGCGATGGCCCAGAGCAATCGCGAGTGGTTGAGATCCCCCTCACGGATGGAACTCAAGACGTGAGCGGAGATCTAAAAGTCGTTGCAACAGACCTCACAAAGACTTGCAACACGGATTCTCAAGTACTGAGACTCAATAGCTCTGCAATGATAAGAGCGGTCGAAGGGACAACCCAATCCGGAAGATCGCGGATGGAAGTCTCAGAGATTGTCCTCACCTTACGCGCTGAGCCCTGTCAAAAATAAATAACTTCACGAGTGAACGTTTTCATAAGATGTGATTTTTTGATAGTCTCACATCTGTGACTCCGCAAAATATTTTCATGTTCATGATAGGACTGTGCCTTTCTGGGTGGATTTCCTCGCCTGTGGCATTGGTCCTCGGAATTTTATTTGCGATTACGCTGGGAAATCCCTGGCCGAAACCCACGAAAAAGTACGCGAGTTCATTACTTCAATTATCAGTAATGGGACTCGGAGCCGGTATGAATCTTTCGATAATAATTCACGCTGGGTTTTATGGAATGGGTTATACATTTTTTTCAATATTAGTCATTTTATTAGCTGGGCTTTTGCTTGGAAAATGGATGAAGGTCTCTAAAAATACGGCTCTATTGATTAGCGTAGGCACCGCAATCTGTGGCGGAAGCGCGATTGCCGCGGTAGCGCCAGTGATTCGTGCACGACCACAGGAAATTTCGTTTTCACTCGCTATCATATTTTTTTTAAATGCTGTTGCCTTGGTTCTTTTTCCACCCGTTGGTCATATCGCTTCTCTCAGCCCCGAGGCTTTTGGACTTTGGAGTGCCCTTGCTATTCACGATACGAGTTCAGTAGTCGGCGCAGCCATTTCTTACGGAAATGGCGCTCTTGAGGTCGCGACACCCATTAAATTGGCGCGGGCACTTTGGATTGTTCCTTTAACTTTTGCCCTTGCCTGGACCACAAATAAATCTAAATCAGATGAGGGCCCTATTAAAAAACCCTGGTTTATTTTAGGTTTTGTTATTCTAGCTGCATTTTTTTCGTGGTTTCCGGGCGCTCAAAACTTCGGAGCATCTATCGCGAGTATTTCTAAACGCACTCTCATTCTTACTCTTTTTCTAATTGGCTCTGGCCTATCGCGCTCTACTATTCGAAGTGTAGGCTACCGCCCCATGCTTCAGGGAGCAACGCTCTGGCTTTTAGTTTCAATTATTTCACTACAATTGATTCGAATGAGACTTTTAATTTAAATAGTACAAAGTGGCCCCCTCCTTTTGGTAAGGTTTTTGCTTTCTATAGCGGCTATGCCACGCAAACTCCTTCAGAGAAGTGAACTCCTTCCGTACCACGTAACCCCCAGAGCCAACAATCGTGACACATTTCCACTTCCGCTGGACCATCTCGGGGAAATAAGCGGATTCGAATGCTAACTCCTAACGATTCCTTAC
>CAYJBA010000032.1:0-12875 GCA_964367865.1 uncultured Bacteriovoracaceae bacterium
CTGTTCGCAGATATTTATAAAAAAATACCCCTTCATTATCCTTTGTGGGAACGTCGCTTTGACGAAAGTCTAGACGATTACGCAAGAAGGGGCGCACTAGATCTTGAAAAGAAAATTCTTGAACTGGGTCCCGATCATGTCGCTGCCTTTGTGGGCGAAACCATTTTAGGTGGCCTTCTAGGTGATGTACCTCCTGCGCCCAATTACTGGAAGTACATTCGAGAGGTGTGTGATCGATATGATGTTCATCTGATCTTAGATGAGGTTTATTGCGGTCTGGGTCGAAGCGGTAAGATTTATTGTTGTGATTGGGATGAGATTACTCCTGATTTTATTTGCGTGGCTAAAGGCTTGGGAGGTGGGCATGCACCCTTGTCGGCTGTGATTACTCAATCTAAAATTGAGACGAGTGTTAAAGCCGCGCAGGGCCGCGTTCATGGCGGACATACTTATCAGGGATATTCCCTGGGGTGTGCCGCCGGTTTGGCGATTCAGAAAATCGTTCAACGCGATGAAATGCTTAACCACATCCTGAGTGTCGGGGAGAGGGTTCGAAATCGCCTCCAGTCAGAATTAGAAACCCATCCATTTTTCAGAGAAGTGCGTGGTCGTGGCTCGCAGTTCGCGCTGGAGTTTAAGACGCCCGATAATGTAGCGTTTAGCGCGAAACTTTACGACATTCTCGAAAATGAGTTTGGAGTAGTGGTGAGTAGCAAGTGGCATAGGGTATCTTTCGCACTTCCTTATATCATGACTTTTGAACAAGCAGACTTACTCGCATCAGCAGTGATTGAAGCTTTTCAATTAACCGCAAGAGGCTTTGGAGTTTCATGAATTTAGGAATCGAAGGTAAACACGTCCTGATCACTGGAGCCAGTCAGGGAATAGGACGGGGTTTAGCCGAGGCTTTTGCAGCTGAAGGGGCGAGGCTTTCGTTGATCGCTCGTCGCCGCGAAAAACTAGATGAAGTGATCGAAGGTTTGGGTGGGACGAAAAAAGGCCATAAAGCATTTTGTTCTGATCTCATGAAAAAAGATTCGCCAAAACAGACTCTCGAGTTGGTGCTTTCTAATATGGGACCGGTTGATATCGCTATTCATAATTTAGGAGGGTCTTTAGAAGTAAATGACGTTTTAGCCCCACCTGAAGAATGGGAGCGGGTTTGGCGATTTAATGTCGGTGTTGCAATTGAACTCAATCAGATTTTAGTCCCCCAAATGAAAAAGCGCTCTTGGGGGAGACTCGTTCATATCGTCTCATCCTCGGCAGAGCATTTAAATGGTCCCGGTCCATACGCGGCGGCAAAAGCTTACCTTAAGGCCTACGTGCAAATCTTAGGAAAACAGTTAGCACCCAGTGGAATAGTGGTTTCAGGATTATCTCCAGGCGCGATCATGGCGCATGAGAACAAATGGGAAATAAGAGACAAAACCCAGCCAGAGCTTGTACAAAAATATCTAAGTCGCCATCAGTCGATTGGAAGGCTTGGTCGGTCCAGCGATCTAGAGCCGTTCGCGCTTCTGCTCGGCTCAGATCTAGCCTCCTTTGCGTGTGGAAGCGTTTTACCAATACACGGGGGGTAACTCGTATGCGAATGCTTGCGGCCTCGATTCATTACGCGTCAATCGGCAAGAGTCTAGGGGCTTTGAAGTTAATTTTACTTGGACATCGAAAAAAATTTGATCAAGTGAACGAGTATGAAAAGCGATTTAGAGAAGCCGAAGGTGCGACCTATTCTGTAGCTACCTCCATGGGACGTATTGCTTTTTTTCATATTCTCCAGGGGCTGAAGCTCTGTCCGGGTGATTCTATACTTCTGTCGCCCGTAAACATCCCTGAAATGTTAGCCGTAATTCAGGTACTCAAACTCAAACCCGTGTTTGTTGATTTCGATACCGACACGTTGTTTCCGAGTACCGATCTTTTTAAAACGGCAGCAGAGGCGGACAGGCCCAAAGCTGCCATGATTACGATTATTGCAGGGCAGATTGGAAACCTTTCTTCGATTTCCGATTATTGCAAAGCTCACGACATTCCTCTCATAATTGACGCCACGCAAGCTAACTTATCACGCTATAAAGACCGCCCGCTCACTTGTTGGGCTGAATATGTCTTTTATTCGACTTGTGAACTAAAGTTTGTTCATACTTTTCGAGGGGCTATGATCTGCACGGATCATCTCGCGAGGTACGAGGCGGTTTTAAAAAAAGTAAGTGCAGTAATTTTGCCACAGAAGATAGGCCGACTTTTAAAGAAATGGTTTTTAGATTCTGCCGCAGCGGTTGCCTTAAATCCTTTAATATTTGGCTATTTTTTTCGATGGTTTAGCAGCTGGATTTTTACTCAGGACCCAGAAAGGTTTTATTCTCAAAAAGAGGGTGGAGCAGGTCTTGTTTCTTTTTTTGACTGTGATTATCGAGAGATGATGGATGGAATTCCTAAAAAAATGTTTTTTAGAGTTTCGAATTACGAAGCTCACTCTGGTATGAGATCCATCATACAGATTAAGCGCCAGGTCGATCGGCATCGTCGAGTGGCCGAAAGTTACAAAGAAATATTAAGTCGGACGTCGATAATTCCAAAAACAGATTTAAGTTCAGATTCATCTTACTGGAGATTTCCTATATTGTTACCGACAGAAAAAGCAGCTAAGGAATTCCGTTGGCGGCTAAAAAAAAGAGGCATACTAGCTGAAAAAATCGGGTTGTCTCTTCTTTCTCAAGACGTACCTCAGGCTAAATCGGCAATTTCAAGGACCCTGTTGATTCCTTGTCACGCGGGGCTAAGCGAAAGACACATCGCCCGTGTAGGCTATTTGTGCGACGAAATTTTCGAAGAACTATGCGCAAATACGCAAAAATAGTTTTTTTTACGATCCTTGTATTTACCGTATTTCTAAAAGTCGACCCGAATTTTGTATCTGTTGAGAAACGGATTTATACCCATTACACAGCGAGTTTGATTGAAGATTTCGATTTCAACGTAGTTAACCAAATCCCAGAAAAAGAAGCTTGGCTTTTAACTCCAACATTCAATTACCCAGATATGCATTCAAATGGCGTTTCTTTGCTTTGGGCACCGTTTTTTCTCATTTCAAAATGGATTACTCACCCTAATAGTAATCCAGAAAAATTGAGAATCTTTCTTTTAGCTCAAGCAATTGCCAACGTTTTTTTTGGCCTTCTTTCCTTGTGCCTAATGGGAGTTTTGCTCAGAAAATATTACTCGGCGTCTATCGTGAGAGCTACCCTCATTCTCTTTCTGTTTTGTACGCCTTTTTTATGGTACCTGCTGATTCAGCCAGAAAACGCGGATATAACCGCGTTGTTCTTGAGTACCTGTCTCCTTACGCTTTACTCACAGAGGACAAAATTTGTACCCTCTTATTTCTCCTTCTTGTTCGGCTTGAGTCTATTTCTGTGCGTCGCTGTTAAAGGAGACCTGATATTCTGGATTCCCCTCTTTGCTCATTTTTTATACGAGCGTCGTAATCTTGCGACTAAAAAGTTACTGCTATCAGTTTTTGCATTTGTAGGGGGTTCCAGTATCAATTTGTTTCTCATTGGGACGAATGAAAAAATTAGATATGGTTATGAAAACTATGGCTACTTAGACACGATTACTCCTCAAATCTATCTTTTGTGGGAAAATTTATTTGGGCCTTCCGGGTACTTTATTACCCACCCATTTTATTTATTGATTATAGCGTTTCTTTTGATTCAAGCGTTCAATTCGAAAATTGAATCCGAATATTGGTTCTACCTGAGCATTCCAATAACGAAGGTTCTAATTGAATCCTTTACTTATAATCATAACGAGGCCTTTGGGCCCCGCCACTGGGTAGACGATAGTCCGATTTTCGTGATGATCCTTGCTCTCCTTCTGAGTCGAATGAAAACCAAAAGAGCACAGCGTAAATTCTACCTATTGTGTGGGATCAGTACCCTGATCTCGGGTATGGCAGCATTGGTGTATCGAATTGATTTTAACGCCTATTATTTTACCGGAGAGTGGCTTTCTGTTCTTAGACGCATCCATTTAGAGAATGTATTACTCTTTTTGGGATTTACCTCACTGCGAGAAAAATGCGAATTGTTGTTACTCATTATTCCACTTTCCCTTGCTCTCGGGCTATTTGCTAAAAAGATGTCAGAATTCAAACCTTTTAACAGAATAGGATTTATTTTCGCTTTTTACTCAGTGCTCTATGGAATCGCGACGCTAGGAAATTCGGTGTATAATGCCCGAAGTGTTGCGCTGATGCCCCAAGAGGTCCTCAAGCGCGCCGTCATAGGCGGCGGAGCACACATACAGTCTTTTTTTGAAAACGCGGGCTGCTTGCAGCGTGCTGTGGCCTACTATAAATTGAGAGGGGATGAGAGAGCAGCGGCTTATCGAAGGAGAATTCTTGATGATTATGTGCAAAAATCAGCCGAGGAGATTAGGATAGACCCGGTGGGATTTAAAGCGACTTTAATTCCCGGACAACTGACTTATGTCCCAGATAATCTTTGGGAGGACGAATAATGACTCAGAGGAGTGATGCCGAGACCTACGAGGGGCGTGTTTTAGGCGTTATGCAAGAGCACCATAAGAGAACCTCAAGAGAGTATGGTTCCCGTGCGGGTGCGGATAAGCCTGACCTCGCTGAAGTGGCAAAACGATTTGATCGGGACTATTGGGATGGAGAGCGAAAGTTTGGCTATGGTGGATATGAGGATGACGGACGCTGGGAAAAAATTGCGTCTAAACTCGCGGATATTTACCGCCTAAAGCCAGGAGATTCAGTTTTAGATATTGGCTGTGGAAAAGGGTTTTTGCTTGCTCACCTCCTAAAGGCCACGCCTGGTTTGAAGGTTTGTGGCGTAGATATCTCCAAATACGCGATTTGTCATTCGACTCCAGTAGTTTCATCTTACTTAGTGAATTCCACGGCAATGGCTGCGGACCTCGCGCCCGGCGCTTTTGATTTGGTTGTATCCATTAACACGCTTCATAATCTTCGCGTAGATGAGCTCTTTCTTACTCTTGGAAAAATAAATCAGTTGAGTCGTGGACGTTCTTATATTTGTGTCGAATCTTATCGAAACGAAGTTGAGAAATGGAATCTCATGCGTTGGCAGCTTACCTGTGAAAGTTTTTACACACCCGAGGAGTGGAAATGGATTTTTCGCCATACGGGCTATCAGGGTGATTTTGAGTTTATTTTTTTTGAATGATTTCTACGAGGGATTAGGACGAGAATGAGATCCTCTATCTACTGGCATTGTGTAAAACAATTAATTCGGCACCCGCCTCCTCCTCGGGTATTTAAGAATACAGCTTCCTATTTGCTCGGACGAAAATTGTCTAATAAGGTCGTTTTGAACTATACGCCTATGTCGATTGTTATCTATCTCACCCGTAGGTGCAATTATAGGTGTTCCTTTTGTTATGCTAAAGACGTGCTCGACAACCATGCTCATGATAGTGATTTAACCCACGAACAGCTCCGCAAAGTTTTAGAAAGCCCATTTGGAAAAAATGCATTGCGAGTGGGATTACTCGGTGGCGAGCCTTTTTTGAATTCAAACATTTTCGCATTTATCGATACCATCAAGGCACACCGAAAAATCATGACTGTGGTTACCAACGCATCGCTGTTGGATGATGAAAAAATCAAACGGCTTTTAAAGACTCGGCTCGATGTTTTAGGCGTTAGCCTATACGACAACAACCTAAGACACGTTGAGCGCGTTGGACGGGCACTTCGTGGCAAGCAGAAATATTGGATTCAATCCATAGTGTCGGCAAGTCAGCTGAACAAAGCTGAGGAGTTGATCCGTTTTGCCCTCGAAATCGGTTGTGAGAACATACAGCTGAGCAATTATGTGGCCATTCAGCCGGGTGAGGAGCAGCACGGTATTTATGACGACAATTCCCAATACACCGAATTAAAAAAGCGTCTAAGTGAGAAATACCGGTTTGAAATCAAAAACAGAAAACTCAATATTGGTTGGCTTGTGCCTATTTCAAAAAACCCGATAAAAAGAGATTGTGCGATGCCTTTTAGTTATGTGCATTTAGATAATCTGGGCAATCTGGGAGCATGCTGTATGCGGCCGCCTGATGGCGACTTATACGGAAACATATTTACCGAGGAAGATGCGTGGAATCGGCCTTATTATATTCACTTAAGAAGGACAATGATGAACAGCCAGTTAAAGCCGCAGGATATTTGTAAGAACTGCGACAACCTTTGTCAGGACTTGTATCAGATTTAGTGGGAGCAAAGTGTGCTAAAAAAAAAGGATCTCAAATTTATTTCAGACCGACTTGCACTAAAACGGCCGACTGAATTTATCTATTTTCCGAAATATTTCGAGATCGAAACAGTGAGCCACTGCAATGCGAAATGCGACATGTGTCCGGTACCGGTACCGGGTTTAATTCAAAAAGGCGTTATGAAAGATGTCTTATTTCAAAAAATATGCGAACAGCTCAGCCCTTTTTCTGCTTGGATTGAGGCAGTGTGTCTATCTCGAAACGGCGAGCCGTTGTTAGATAAAAAAATTGCAGTAAAAATTAAAAAACTTAAAGAAATCAACATTCAAAACGTTTTATTTACTACGAACGGCGCTCTCCTGGATCAGCGCCGTTCTCTTGAGCTGATCGAAGCGGGACTGGATGAAATTAGAATTTCGATCGATGGAGCCACGAAAGAAACCTTTGAGTCGATTCGAAAAGGTCTGGATTTTGAATCGGTAGTCGAGAATGCGCTTAATTTCATTCGTCTAAGAAACGAGTCTAGATCGAAAACGAAAGTGCAGATTCGTTTGGTGAAACAAGAAAGAAACTTCCACGAGGTAACAGAGTGGCTGGTCTTTTGGCAATCCCGATTAGGCCCCAACGACAGGATAGGCGCAAAAGGTATTCACAGCTGGGGAAACTCGATGCCGAGTGAGAAAAATGCAAAGTCAGTCGATAACGGACTGCCCTGTATTTCTCCCTTTTCGAGTCTTGCAATTCTTTTTGATGGGACCGTTCCACTATGCGGTTGTGATTACAAGCCCGTTTATCGTTTTGGAAATATTAACGAAGTCTCAATTGCAGAAATCTGGCGCTCTCAAAAATTAGATGCAATGAGAAGTGTCCATTTAGAAGGAAGAAAATCTGAGATCCCGATGTGCAATGGATGCAAGATATGGGATTTAGAGATCCGAAACATTTGGGAACCCGTTAGACCTAGTTGGAAAGAGCGTCCAAATCTGGGGCCATCGCCCTCATCTGCGTAATAAGTTTACGAAAGAAAGTTTGAAAATGGTCCGTTGAAACGTCAGGCAATGAGGATTGATTTGGAACTGACCCTAACCACAGGGATAGCTGCTCCAAGTGTCTAATCATTTCGATTCTACTGGAAGACAATCTAAATTGCGAGAACACGCCAAATGCTTCCCATTCAAGCTGGGCCTGAAAAGTTTGAGTTAAAGCGGGGTTAAGTGGGGGTGGTTGATCCACGATAAAAGAAAAATGCGCAGAAGCGAGCGCCCACCAGGCGGGCTGCCGTTTAAGAATATGAGAAATTTTCCAAACATCAATCGCCGAATGTTGCATTTCTAGATAGGCGCTCAAATCACCCCAGGCGTCTAAAGCCGCGGTTCCCGACGTCAATCCGATGAGTACAAGGATGTATTTTAAAATGCCCCCGGAAATTGCGCTCTGATCTGGGTCTTTCAGAAAATCCAGATCATCATAGCCACCCAAAGCGTTTCTTACGGCATTTAAATGGTGCTCCCACTTTCGAATTCGGCGATGAGGATTACTTTTAAGATTTTTAAAGTCAGCCTCAAGCATTCGAAACAGAAAAACAGCTGCATGTCCTCTCGTCCGCCGCATCTCTGCTTTATTTCCGAGGATGGTTCTAAATGTAGGGTCTCGATCCAACTCCCATGGGTTGATGATTTCCTCGATCATCGAGAAATCTTTATTGGAGTAGACATTACTTTCCCCGAGCATCGGAAACAATGTGCGTTTGTCCAGGGCCAAAAGCCTTTTCAGCCGTTGGAGCGTTTCAGGCTTGGGTTCATTTTTAAAAAATACGGTGAGATCGATGTCGCTGAAACCTGGGTCTGCCGTACCGAGGGCCATACTGTTTCGCGCCCAGATCATAGGTCGGTCTGATTTTTTTCGAGACAAAAAGAAAGCTTGTTTTCGCATCAGACGGACACTGAGCTCATAGGCTGCAAGTCCTATGGGTTTTAAAGCCAATGATGGCGATTTAAGGATCATAGGGACTGATACCAATCCGCTAGGTAGGGAAATGTTTTTACAAGGCTTTTTCCCCGCCTCATGTCGTATTGACCGTAAAAGCACTTAAAATCTGCCGCCAAAAGGCCCATGTCTACGTGACTTCCTACTGGCTGTTCCACCGCTGTGAGATATTTAATTAATCGATCCAAATGATTAATTTCAATATCGATAAGTAGGCCGCTATTTTTCCACTGTGCTAGAAATGCGCTTAGTTTTTGACTAGCGTCTTGCTTAACTTTTTCGGGTAAAATGAGCGGGGACTGAAATGTCGGAAATCGTAAAATATTTAAAGTAAATATAGGGCGATGCGAACCCAGTCGCTTTTTATACCCGATGAGCATTTCTAAAAAATTTGGAAGTGCCCCCAAACACAATGCATTTACCGTGCACATTACGTGGACGCCCTGAATGTGCTGAGTATTTAAAATTTTTTCAAAATTCTTAACCCAGTGGTCCCATTTTAATCCGTCTCTAATATATTCCGCCTGTTTTTCTAAAGACTCGCAGGAAGTATAAAGATGAAGCTCTTTGACATTTTTTGTTTTCTCGATCAGCTTATCTATGATTTCTGGTTTTCCACCTAGATTTGAGTTAATGGCGAGCCGGACGTGAGATTTGTTTTTCCTGTCAGAAAACCAATCCAAAAATCTCCAAAAATCAGGGCTCATCGTGGGTTCGCCCCCAGTAATTCGAAGTTCCTGGAGAGTTTTATGCAAATCGCTTTCCCACCATTTCAAAAAAGCTTCAACATATGGATTATTACTTTCACTTTTAAAAGGCTGGGCTTTTTCGTGAGTGTGTACAAAGTGATTTCTTCCGTCAGTAATGAGACCATGATAGGGTCCTGAATCACGGATATCATTAACCCAAGTACTCGAAAATTCGGGATTACAATAAGAACACGCGAAATTACAGGTTCGATCAAAAGCGATTTCTAAAGTGCGAAGATTGAAATCGTTTTCCCAGTTTTCTTGAAAAGCATGTTCGAGATCACTTTCTGAGTAAATGCGACTTTTATAGATGCGGTCACTAATAAAGTCAGGACCCATGTCTTCGATCTTCCAGCAATACTCGCAGCCTTTCGGGCGAACTCCGCGCTGCATCTTGGCGCGATCAAATTTTTTTTCCAGCGTATTATGAATAGCTTTGGGGTTTTCTGTCGCCAGAGTCAGATCTATTGGGTGGCTCGGAGGATGATGGCAGGAAGTAGTTTTTCCAGAACCTAACCAGATAGTAGCATTATACCATTTGGCACCGCAAAAGCTTAAGCTCTTGGGATCCAACACTCGTTTCTTATATTCGAGATCTGGCTCCGTATTCACGGCATAAAATATAAGTCGATCTTGCGTCAATTAAAAGCTAGAAATGGATCAGGTTGGACGCATCTCCTCATTTAAGATAGTGTTAGCGCCAGGAGTGTTAATGAATCTACGTTCGAAGGTTGAAGTGGCAAGTGAATTTGTTCGGTTTTTGAGTACGAATAGAAAGTACTGGTTAATTCCATTTTTTTTGGTTCTCGTCGTTTTTGCTTTGTTTATCGCATTGGCCCACTCCGGTGGGGCTATAACGCCCTTTGTGTATGTTTTGTTTTAATGGTTTGACACTTAAAAAATGAAAATACTTGGAATTTCTTCGTTTTATCATGATAGCGCGGCAGCGCTCGTTGTGGATGGATGCATTGTTTCTGCCGCTCAAGAAGAGCGGTTTACCCGCATTAAAAACGATGAGTCTTTTCCAGTGAACGCCATCGAGTATTGCCTAAGAGAGGCAAAGATCTCAAAAGAGGATCTCGATTATGTTATTTTTTATGAAAAGCCACTTCTTAAATTTGATCGGCTTTTAGAAAATTATCTGGATTTTTATCCAGCGTTTCGATCATTTTCAAAAGCTGTCTCAACTTGGCTAGGTCGAAAGCTTTGGATAAAAGAAGAAATCAGAAAATTTTTCCCTAAAAATGTAGACATTCTTTTTAGTGAGCATCATCTGAGTCATGGGTCGAGTGCCTTTTTTCCGTCCCCTTTTGAATCCGCGGTGGTTATTACTTCAGACGGCGTCGGCGAGTGGGCAACGACCAGTATCGGACTTGGAAGTGACAACCAATACGAAATCAAAAAAACGATCCATTACCCGCATTCACTCGGACTGTTGTACTCTGCCTTTACTTATTTTTGCGGATTCAAGGTGAACTCGGGCGAATATAAACTCATGGGTTTGGCTCCGTACGGAGAGCCTAAATATGTAGATTGGATTTTAGATCATCTTATTTATTTATGCCCTGATGGATCGTATCAGCTCAATATGAAATATTTTTCATTTATGAAGTCAGATACCATGACAGCAAAAGCGTTTGAAAAATGGGTAGGTTACCCCAAGAGAGATCCCGAGGCGCCGATTCGACAAGTGGACTTTGATCTCGCCGCATCCATTCAATCAGTAACTGAAAGTGTAATGTTGCGTTTGGTTCGAGCCGCACATAAAGAATTTGGCGGGGAGAATCTTTGTCTAGCGGGTGGCGTTGCGCTCAATTGCGTTTCAAATGGAAGAATCAAAAGAGAAGGCCCATACAAAAATATTTGGATTCAACCCGCGGCCGGAGACGCTGGAAGCTCATTGGGTGCCGCACTTTTTGGATACCACACCCTCTTGGGCCATCCAAGAGTCATAGCTTCGGACGGACGAGACTCCATGGCTGGAAGTTATTTAGGCCCTAAATTTTCGGATGAGGAGACTCGTAAAGTATTGGACGCTCACTCAATTCCGTATATTGAAATGTCTCGGGAACATCTGACGTCGTTTGTCGCCGAATGTTTGGCTCACGATCAGGCGGTTGGGTGGTTTCAGGGCAGGATGGAGTTTGGGCCAAGAGCATTGGGTAACAGATCTATTTTAGCTAGCCCTTTGTCCGAACACATGCAGAGTACGCTTAATCAAAAAATAAAATTTCGCGAGTCATTTCGGCCATTCGCGCCAAGTGTCCGTTTAGAGGATGTTTCGGAGTATTTTGAATGGGCGGGCGTAAGCCCGTATATGTTGATGGTGTCGCAAGTATCAGATAAATATAGGTTGCCTCTATCGGAACAAGACTGCAGACAAAAAGGGTTAGATCGTCTTAAATTGAAAAGAAGTGTTTACCCGGGTGTGACTCATGTGGATCAGTCTGCGCGGATTCAAACTGTGTCGCAGGCCGATAATCCGATTTTTCATGAACTCTTAACTAAGTTTAAAGCCATATCAGGGATTGGAGTCTTGGTGAATACGAGTTTCAATGTGAGAGGTGAGCCGATCGTATGTACTCCCGAAGATGCGGTTCGATGTTTTCTAAATACAGGATTAGATATTTTAGTAATGAATCGACTCTTGTTGAAAAAATCAAGTATGAAATCTGTTCGATTGAAAACTGAACGAATGGCCCCTTTGACACATGATTAAATTTAAGCTCCAGAAAGCCATCGATAAAATCTTAGGATTTACAGTTTTGAAATTAAATCGCGTAGTGTCTTTTTGCGTACTTGTTTCGATTTATTATTGTTTTGTTTTGCCATATGCGTTTTTGACTTCTTATTTTAGAGGTGACCCACTTCAGTTAAAGTTTAAAAAATATTCTACACTCTGGAATACAACCACTCACATTAAGAGCAAGGAGTTGTGGAAGTGGAGAAAACAAACTTGAAAATCTCCACTACAAAATTCGGCCAATTTAAGATCTTCGCCATCCTGTTCGGTCTCGTTCTTTCACTCATCGCAATTGTTGTCTTAGATGTTTTTACGCGTTATTTACCCCAACCTAACTGGCGAGAAACAGAAAAGTACTCCGTATCTTCTATTTCAACGGGCGAAAAAGCGTCGAGCAATAACTGGAAGGGGGCCATTAAAACCTTCATCCCTCCAGGTCGTCCTGGGCTAGGCTTCACTCCAAAGTTCAAAGAACCTACCGAACGATTATTCGACGAGAACAAATATTACATCCGGGATCATGATTTGGGTTTTAAATTTGCTCCCGGTAAATTTCACGTAAAGCACGTAGCAAAGGACCGTTCGGTATTATTCGATGTTCACTACACGATCGACCCTTCCGGCAGGCGAGTCACAATCCCGAGCGCCAGTATCGCACATTCCAAGAAGCAGATCCTTTTTTTCGGATGCTCCTTTGTCTTCGGTTTCGGAATTAATGACGATGAAACGCTATCCTCTCAAGTGGCTGCCCAAACCGTTCAATATGAAGTATTTAACTACGGAGTCGGAGGGTGGGGTCCAAATAATTTGTTGAGATTGCTTAATTCCAAGTCCTTTGGGAGCGACCTACCGAAAAAAAAGGGTATCGCGATTTACGAGTTTATCGATCATCATATGGATCGAATATTTGGATCCTTGAACTTGTTTCAGCTTAATCCCGATTGGATCAACAGCCTTCCTTTTTATTATTTCGATTCTAATCATGCGCTTAAAACTCAGGGGATGATAGGTGAGGCTCGGCCCTGGAGAAATAGGTTTTTTACCCTCTTAAACATGAGCAATCTTTTCAAATTTTTTGATTTGCGAATTCCCTTATCGTTATCTGAAAGAGAATTGGAGCTAACTGCCGAAAT
>CAYJBA010000033.1:0-5098 GCA_964367865.1 uncultured Bacteriovoracaceae bacterium
GGAAATCAGGGACATGTTTTGGTCAAAGCCGGGATTACTGAAAAAATTAGACTAACAGTACGTCTGATCACCCCGCCCCAGGCTGATTCGTGTGTCGACAAAAATCTGGATGGTACCCTGCCCAAAGAACCCTGACGCCTAAACCAATCGAGATGGATTCAAATCTCATACAAATCCGCAAAGCATCGCATAAGTCCGACTGGGAGGAAATTCGCCGCATTTGCTGCGAAACTGGAAACAATGGATCGCCTATTGATCCAGTTCGCTGGCCCTTTTTCGCAGAACACTGGATCGGCCCCTATCAATCTCTCCTGCACGATTGGACTTGGGTGGCCGAATCCAAGGGAAGAGTGGCTGGCTACCTAACCGGGTGTCCGAATACCGCTTTATTTGAAAAAAAGAAATTAGTTCGATTTAACTTAAAAACAGCTCTTTCAATCGCTTTGGGAAAATACAGATATAACTCAGATGTTAAGCGTTTTTTAAAGCGTGCCCTCCATCTGAGCCAGGGACCAGAGCAGTGCTTTACAAGAAAGATAAAAAAAATGCTGATTGAACAATTTCCATCCCATCTACACATTAATTTAGATTCTTCAATTAGGGGTTGTGGCGCTGGAAGAGCGCTGTGTACTCACTTTTTTAAATCGCTCAAAGAAAAGCAGATTCCCGGTATTCATGTCTTTTGTGGCCCTGATCCGCTTGGGTTCTATGAGCAACTCGGATTTAGAGAGCTGGGCCAAGTTGAGTTTAGGCCGGGTGTGAAAGTTTACGCCATGGGATACTCGTTCGATGTTGCCAGCCAGGGCGCTTCTCTGAAATAATCCTAAAACCAATGACGCAAGAAGCAGGTACGATGGGCGACCCTCACCATTTTGGACGACTCGCGTTTCGAGGATTATTAGTCCTTACGCTCATTAATCTATTTAATTACCTCGATCGATACGTAGTTGCAGCACTCGTAGAAAGCCTTAAAAAATCAGATCTCAAATTATTGGACTCAGAGGCGGGTCTCCTCATGACCGGGTTCGTGATTGTTTACATGGTGACCTCACCCATTTTTGGAGCCCTAGGCGATCGACTTTCAAGGCCTCGACTTTTAGCATTCGGTGTTTTTGTATGGAGCCTCGCAACCGCGATGGCGGGAATGGCTCAGAGTTTTATGTCACTGTTCTTTGCACGAGCAGCTGTAGGAATCGGCGAGGCCGCCTATGGAACAATTGCTCCTGCTCTGATTGCAGATTATTTTCCTAAATCCCAACGTGGCCGGGTTTATTCTATATTTTTTTCAGCGATACCAATCGGATCCGCTTTGGGTTACGTCATCGGCGGATATGTCGATCAGCACTTCGGTTGGAGGATGGCGTTTTATGTCGCGGGAGTTCCGGGAATATTATTGGCCTTTTGGGCTCTCTTTCTCTTTGATCCCCCTCGAGGAATTCAAGAAGACCCCGAAGATCAACTGGACCACCAGGCATCGAAATCTGATTACAAATCACTCGCTAGTAATCTTCCCTTTATAAAAACCGTCTTAGGATACGCAGCTTACACGTTTGCACTAGGAGGCCTCGCGTTTTGGATGCCTGCGTTTTTAGAAAGAGTTCGCGGCGTACCCAAGGCAGAAGCAACTATGACTTTCGGAATGATCGTCGTCGGCACCGGTTTTATAGGTACATTTTTAGGAGGCTACCTCGCCGATTTATTGTTTAAAAGAAACAAGCAGGCTTACCTCTGGGTATCAGGTATCGCAACTTTACTTGCGGTCCCATTTGCTGTGATCGCGCTCACATCACCAGAGAGGTCGATTTATATTTCTGCCACTGCAATTGCTGAAACCCTGCTATTTGCTTCAACTGGGCCAGTTAACTCGGCACTGATTAACGCGGTCCCGGCCGGTATCCGAGCGCTTTCGGTCGCGATATGTAATTTCACAATTCATTTGATGGGTGATGTTCCCTCTCCACCGTTAATCGGCTATATTTCTGATCGATCCTCTCTTTCGAATGGGGTAATGCTTGTACCTTTTGCAGTGGCGCTCGCGGGAATCATTTGGATTTACGCAGCATGGACAGAGGGTAAGGCTCCAAGACGCCGAGGTTCAATATGAGATCCTTTCTTAAACATTTTGCTCTTTTGACTCTCCGAGTTTTTTTTAGACGCGTGCTCGTAATCGGCGAGGATAAAGTTCCAAAAGAAGGACCGCTTCTTTTTGTACTGAACCATAACAACGCATTGGTTGATCCTACCTTTGTACTTTGCTGTGCCCCGCGTAGGGTTTCGTTCCTGGCGAAAGCACCGCTTTTTAAAATGCCAGTCATAGGAACGATGCTTCGTGTAATGGAATCGCTCCCTGTCTATCGTCGTCAGGACGAAGGTTCAAACCCTGCGCAGAATAAGGAAACATTTGAGGCCGCTAAACGCATTCTCCGTGGGGGCGGAACGATCGCGCTTTTTCCAGAAGGAATATCGCATTCAGAATCGAAACTTAAGCCCCTCAAAACAGGCGCTGCCAGAATTGCGCTGGGTGCTTCACCCTTAAAAATAGTTCCAGCCGGATTGTATTACACGGCTAAAGGCGCATTTAGAAGTTCAGCAGTCCTTGTTTTTAGCGACCCATTTGAGGTGCCCAAATATGACTTAGGTCCTACAGAAGATCCCGCGCCCGAGGCAGTTCATGCGCTTACTTCTAAGATTGATCAAAGTTTAAAAGACCTCATCATACAGGCGGACCAAAGCGAATCGCTTACGCTGGTTTCGCGGGCCGAGCGCATTTTTCGATCGGCAGAGGCAAACCACCCATCTGAAAAAAATAATCCCGTCGGCGAATTCGAGCTAAAAAGACTTCTCCTGGCCGGATATACTACGCTTCGCGCTCGGTTTCCCGAAAAATTAGAAGAAATTAAGTCCCTCATCGATCAGTACGAGGCATCCCTCCAAGAAGCTGGTATAGATCCGTTTCACTTGCGTCCCCACCGCTTTGATCCGATTGGTTTTCTAATCGGTTTGTTTAAAGCCTTGGGTTACATCCTATTGGCTGGACTGTTCTTTCCTTTTGTTTTGTGTGGTTTGATTCTTCACTTTCCAGCTTATCGCTTGGTCGGTGTTCTGTCTGTGCGGTATGCAAAAGAAGACCAAGATATGATCTCAACGGTAAAAATGCTGGCTGCGATGCTTTTATTTCCTCTGACCTGGCTGATCGCGGCTATCGCCCTGGGGCGGACTATGGGCCTGAACTGGTTTTTTAGTTCATTTCTTATTTTTCCATTTTCTGGAATTTGCGCACTCCTCTTTTTAGAGAAACTCAATGAAATCCTCGGACGGACCAAAACGTTCGGGTTGTTTTTCTCAAACCCAAAATCATTTCAAATGTTACTAGAAGAACGAGAACGAATTCGAAAAACAATATTGAGTCTTGAGCAATTGCTTAATCAGACTCAGGGTTAGACCCAAAGCGCGTTTGGAACAGACCTCCAAAATTCAGGCTTAACTTGCGTTGCTAATGGACAGATCATCGGTAGCGAGTCGGGACGCGGAGAACGGGCCACGGTATGAGTGAGCCTATCCCAGTAGGTAAATTCAGGTGTTTCCCAAATGACGATTTTATCTAAACCCGCTCGGCTTGCGTGTTGACACATCATTAAGATTAAACCCTCGGCATCCCTAGGCGCTGACGCTTTAAAATAAGTTACTTTGAGTGCTTTTCGATTCGCTACCCAATAGGCGAGTCCACTTGGGGTTTGTGCGCCACAATACTCGGGCTTAGCGTCGCCTAACTCCTCGGCATAAATATTTTGCCGCTCAACCCGCCAGTCGATTTGTCCCGGACTTACGTGCACAGAAAATTCGCCCGGAAAAGCTGAAACTGTCGGTATTCCCTTGAGGAGATCGGCGCGTTTCAGTCCCGTGGCCCAATTGTGACTCTCGCTTGTGTGAGGAACACTTATCGTACGATCCCAGGCGGGAATCGCAACAAATCCAGACCGTTCGTATAGACCCGGTCCCACATCTGAAAATAATATTACAGCTTGGGCACTTGGATCTCGTCTCTTGAGCTCGACCACAAGTTGATTCATCATTTCGGTGGCGTAGCCTTTTCCTCGCAATTTTTTTTCAGTAAATACGCTGGCCACAGAATACGAAGTTCCTCTTTCTCCGCCGCCAATTTCGCTTTTTAGACGAAAAGTCTCACATGAAGAAAGGACCGACCGATCCGAACTCATCAAAAACCACGTTCGCATGGACGCTTGGGTCCAAAAATGCGCCCTCAGTCGGTTTTCCCGCTTTAAAAATTGCGAAACGCTTAGTCCCGAAGCCCACTCTTGAAACGTAAGTGCGTCGCGATTAGAAAGCTCAGAAGCCGCTGCCTCAATGAGCTGATGCATATTTGACCTAGCCTGCGACCAGAGCCTCAGCTGAGGCGTTGGTTTTGTGTCGCTTCAAAACAAAACCCAATGCAATGACCGCACATCCGATGTCTACAACTACGATGCTTTTTCCCGTAGCCCAAGGCTGCGCCCAAAGCTCCACAAAAAAAGACTGATAAAGAATATATGCGTCGACTGCGATTCCGAAAGTAGGAATCAACAAATACAAGCCTAGACCCGAAAGTGATTTAAAAGCCTTTCGACGATTGAGTATTAGATTAGATGTGTTCACAGCAATGTAGGTAATCATCGCGAAAAAAAGCGTGGTCGTGCCCCACCAGACGTACGCCATATAGGGGCTTGTCATGCCACCAACCAAGATCGCGCCGCCTAAACCCGCCGCAAAAATTAATGCTAGTGCGCTGGACGGAACCTGAGTCGCCGGATTTAGTTTTGCTAAAAATTTTGGCGCTTGCCCATTTCGGCCCATAGAAAAAAGTACTCGACTGGCCCCTACAGACGTAGCAATCGCAATTCCGAGTCCGGCGGATAATCCCGTAATCGCAATCAAGATTGAACCTTTGCCCCAATACATTCTTGCGATTTCAGTGATCGGCATCCCGCTTGAATTAGCCAAGGCGCGTAGATTTTCAGGTGAAGTTGCATAGGTCAACGCCCATACGCCGGTAAGATCGGAAGAGCACACGTCTGAACTCCAGTCACGGCTACATGTCGTA
>CAYJBA010000033.1:5108-12731 GCA_964367865.1 uncultured Bacteriovoracaceae bacterium
GCCCATACGCCGGTAATCACAAAAAGACCGAACATGATTATCGAAAGAAACGTCGCCTGTGGAATCAATCGCTTGGGCATATGAGTTTCTTCAGAAAGAGTACTGATCACGTCAAAACCAGTAAAAGAGAGCATTGCGAAAACCATGCCCTTAAAAATGCCATGCGTTCCCTCACTCGCAGATGAAAACATAAAGCCACTCAGCGAGAGAGATTCACTAGGCGTCGGATTAAAAATAGAAACCATCAGACAAAGCGCACCGACGACTGCGGCCTCTACCAATAGAAACATTAGCGCACCGTTTGTAGATGGATTGATTCCCTTAAAAACTAATCGCGCTGGCAAAATAGAGCAGCCCACTGCGCCGATGAGATAAGTCCAAAATCCAGTGGGAATATGAAGGGCAGTTAATACATCGTTAAAGAATAGACCTAAAGTCACGGGTTGCATGACAAATGCCGTAAAATAATAAAGAAAAACCATCCAACCCGTCCACTGTCCCGCGTTTTTTGACACCGCTCGGGTCGTCCAGGCCTGCGCACTGCCCGATTCGGGATAATCTCGAGCCATCAATGCATAGCTAATAGCCGTCGGTATCGTAGCTAAAAGCGCGAGAATAAAGACTAAAGGTGCCGCTTTACCGGCCGCCGAATAGGTCGGGCCAAAATTTCCGTATAAAGTCATGGCCGGCGAAAGCATGACGGTCCCCATCGTAGCCGCGCCCAATAGCCCAACAACGCCAGTTTTTAATGACAGTGTATTGTTTTGCACGTTATCCTATCCCCCTAGGGATCAAGAGTATCCCAAGGGAGAATCAATGACTAGTCGGCCTAACGAAATACTTGTAGTTGGAAACTATTGCCATGACACGATTATCACTAAAGATGGCTCGATGTTTCAGGGGCTGGGTGGTTCACCCGCGTATATCTCAGCTATACTTTCAGCGCTTGGTGTTCAATACGAAGTTATTGCCAAAGTCGGCGAAGATTTTCGCTATATGGAGCAAACCCCCAAAAAGCCTCGTGTTGCTTCAGGAACCGCGACCACAGCATTTTTAGATGACTGGCGCAAAGGCGAAAGAATTGAAACTCTCCAAGCACAGGGCACGCCCATTTTTGCTGAAGATATTAATACGAGTGCCGAAATAGCTATTTGCTGCGGCGTGATGGATGAAATCAAGCCCGAGACCATTACTGCGATGAGAAAAAATTCCAAAAAACTTCTTTGCGATATGCAGGGCTTGATTCGCATGGCAGGTGATACGGGAAAAGTAACGTATATGCCACTTGAGGTGACAAAACACTTCTCGATCCTTAACCAAATCGATTATCTGAAAGCAAGCGCTGTAGAAGCGAAGCTTCTAAACATTTCTGCCATTCGCCAAAAGACCAACCTCATCGTCACAGAGGGGCCTCAAGGCTGCACGGTTTATACAAGAGACGGTTCTTTTACGGTTCCTGGTCTCCCGGTAAAAGAAAAAGATAGCACCGGCGCAGGCGACAGTTTTTTGGCGGGCTTTGCCTACGGCCTTCTCAAAGGCTTTGATCTAAAAAAAGCGGCTAAATTTGCGAATTTTTGTGGAGCTGTAGCTGTTACGCAGCTGGGAGTGCCAGAAATTTCACCAGATACGTTTGAAGCGTTCGTTCCCTAACTTAGCCTGGAATTTAATCGAACGCGCCTTTTCTTTTTTTTCCGCCCGAAAACTCAATTTCGCCCGGCATGTCTCTTTTATCTTGGGGCACTTCTACTGCTTCTTTGCCTTTTTCGTAAATAATCATACCGGGAAACAAAGACCCATCAATTTCGGGCGCGGCATCCTCTAAAATGGGGGCCTGATTTTGAGATGCCGGAGTATATCTTGAGGATTCATTCGCCTTTTCTGACTTTTTTTTAACGGCACCGCCTGGAGTTACATCCCCCTTTTTACCGATTTTTTCGGGACCTTTATTCTTTAGTGCCTTGCCTTGCTCTTTGAGAGCGGGTGAGAGTTCTTCGGATATTACCTTTTTTACCTGCTCGGGGCTTGGGCTCTCTTTCGCGAGCTTCTGATATGCGTTTTTAAAGCCTTGGCTAACCTTATCTTCATTGGGTAAAGAACTAGACACGTTGTCTGCGCGCGCACTGGGTGACACACCCTCTACGGTAATCATGAATAAAAATAGATAAATGCAGCGGTATTTTTTCATCTGGCTCGATTTATTGTATAATAGAACTCGAGTGAAAATCTATCTATTGGTCTTACTTCTTACGATCTTCTTTACGAGCGCCAATGGCTTTGCTGTGCCCGTTGGACTCTTTTGCGGCGGCCCTCCGCTCAGATCCTGCACTGAGATTTTAGACCAGTATTTGCCACTCTTAGAAAAGCAAATACAAGACAATATCGAGGCCGCTTACTTGGGAAAAGGAATCAATCCGTTCTCTCAATCTTCAACCGACACCTATGATCCCAATACCAAGATTGAAACTCCTATTTGTAACCTTTCGCAAAGCGAATCAGTAACCAACCACCTCTCTCAATCCTGTGGTGGAACTTGCCAATTTATTTGCACAACACCGCCGCCTCCAGCGCCGTCGCCCACGCCAAGTGGCTCTCTAGCGCCCGGTCCATCGCCGAGTCCGGGGGCCATCTCACTTGCGAATAATGTGACCTGTCGCTTAGCTGGCGTGCCAAATGTTTGTGATTATGAAAAAGCATATCTGCGCGGCCAGTTTATTCAAATGGTCCTTGACCAGAAAAATGCTGTGATTGCAGAAATGCGCGCCACTCGGGCGCTCAATGTTTCAAGCCGATGTAATGCTCCTGCCGGAACTTTTACAAACATCGTAACTAGCTTTAATTCTGCCCAAGGCCAGTGGAACGCCTATTGGAGCCGCGCAGGGGCTGGTCAGGTTCCCTATTGTGGTGACGGCGCCAGGAGTCCTGGAATCGCGTCCTGCCCACTTGAGTCCGCGAGAAAGTCTTTAGAAAATTTTCCGTTTCAAACTGCAGTTTGCGAAATTTTAGCCAGGGCTGAAATTAAATGGCTTGCTGACATGCCCCTTTCACCTTTGCATCAAGTCATTCGAGACACTTTGGCAGCGCAAATGGGGTCAGGCCCAGGACAATGTGATCCTAATCAGAATGCCTGCCTAAACGCTGCCTATTCTAGAGCGATAAAAGGCCAAATCGCATCAAGCACTGTAGCTCAGGCACCTGCTAGTTTTACACTCACACCCAATCCAGTTTTAAACTGTGCTTCGTCCGGCGGGCCTCCGGGATGGGAATCCATTTTATGTTCGGCCTATCCACCCGCACCCTTTGCGGCAAATGAGGTGGGTTCAGCTGTAAAGGCTGGCAATGCACTTGGCACGACACCTGGAATGATCGACGCGGCACTTAAGCTTCTTTCTAACGCGGCAAAAACAGCGGAATAATTGCTTAGCCCATCTCAAGCGTGCTAACAGTAGTGGCACATGCTGAAATTTATTCGTTGGATACTAGGGGCCCTCATTTTACTTATAGACTCTTTATTTCCGCCTCGCTCTATCCAAAGAAGTGTTGAGCGCCAATCCCAGATTGACCAAGAAACTGAAAAGCTAACTTTGTATGAGTTTAAAACCTGTCCGTTTTGCGTTCGGGTTAGACGAGCCGCGAAAAGAATGGGGTTAAAAATTCCAGTTAAGGACGCCAAGAAATCTACAATTGGAATTGAACTCGCACAGGGTGGCGGAAAAATCCAAGTTCCCTGTCTTCGGATCGAAGATCCTACAATGCAGAATGTTCGCTGGCTTTACGAGTCCGCGGATATCGTCGAGTATTTTAAGACGCGAAAGTGGGATTTGGCGTAGAGGGATTTTGCCCTTAGAAAGTCCCCTCACCTTCTTTATCTAATATTTCATATTCTGGGAGATTATTGGATATCCAGGAAAATGAAACCGGGTCCATCCACTTTTTTAATTTTGAATTAAACATATATACCTTGCCGCCCGAGGGAGACCAAGGAACTGTGACAACAAAATTAGAATAATACTGGGCAACGTTTTTACCCCACACACCGCAAGTGATGACGAACTCATCCGCTTTTTTAGGGGAATACTTCAAAGCGGATCCATTTCCGCATCCATCAGCATTTGTATCTTGATCTGGAATCAAAAAACCTGCCGAAAACCAATAAAATAGGTCCTTGGTTTCTTTAGCTTCCTGATTCTCGTTAAACTTAAACTTAAAGAAAATGGACGCGGACTTTTCACCTAATTGGATAGGCATTTTTGCTATCCACTTTCTTGGTCCTTGTAATTCATCCAATGCTTCCTTAAGTCCAGCGTCAGACTCCTCCTCTATTTGAGACTGATCATTTAAAAAAGGACGCATGTATTTTTTGTCAAATTCCACACTGCGTTTTATTGAGATGTTAGATAATTCATAGTGGGGAATCGCTGCAAACCATTCTAAGCAACCTTGCGGTGCGCTGCTGAGAACCGCGTCTTCTATTGCGTTTGGCTTGTTTTCGCTAGGGTTCACTAAACGATCGTATTTTCCGATTCGCCTAGGAACTGCCTCTGCAGCAGCGGATCCTAAATGGATATGATCAAAAATTTTTATCGATTGATTGGAGTAATTGTAGCTAGAAGTGTTAGACCGAATGAAAAATCCAGCAGCAAATGCGGTGAGTGTCCATGCACTGAGTACAATCAGTTTTTTTCTAAGGGAGCAGTTCATTTTGGATCCCATGAAACTCTACCATAAGAATTGGGGAAGAGGAGTTGGTTGGGGCGCCAGGATTCGAACCTGGGAATGGCGGAATCAAAATCCGCTAGCTTACCGCTTGCCGACGCCCCAACATAACTTGCGGTGACAGCATTAGTGCTAACACAGGATTTTGAAAGGATCAACGAACCTAGCTTAGGCTTTATCAGCCTCGGAGGCGGTTTGCGGGGCCGGGCTATCGGGTCTTTTAATTTCCGCCAGGTAAGCCTCTAAGACCTTTTTTTCAAGATCAGTTCGCGTCTCTTGGTTGAGTGGATGCGCGATGTCCTTAAAGGATCCATCCTTACGCTTCTTGCTCGGCATCGCCACGAACAGGCCCCCGTTTCCACTAATGACTTTTAAATCTCGAACGACAAAACAATCGTCGATGACGATAGTCACGTAAGCCTTTAGTTTTTCCTCATCCACAGTAAACACTTTCACTTCGGTGATATCCATGAGGATTCTCCTCCCCGCTGACCAACCCAATTGAGGTCAGCCCACAGGTTTATATAGATATTGTAGAAGAAGTCGGGAAAAATTTCAATGTGGCCAATTGTGTCAAATACACGAAATATCGACGGATTTTAAGCGCTTGGGTAAACGATCTCAGTTAATTTGAAACCGTAGAGGTAGTTATGTGCTTAAAATTTAAGGCATATTTTTAAAGGAAAATTCGCCTTTCTTTTCGTCGATAGTCACTTTTGAGCCTGAAAGGTGCTTTCCAGAAAGCAACTCAATCGCCAAAGGGTTTTGAATCTCCCTTTGAAATACACGTTTTAAGGGCCTTGCCCCATAATCTCGATCATAACCCTTATCGCAAAGCAGACTGAGAGCAGCGCTAGAGAGTTCGACTGTGAGTCCTCGCTCCTTGAGCATCTGATTAAGTTTGACTACATGATGTCTGACAATTTCTCCTAGCTGCTCTTTTTCTAAATGAGAAAAGATCACAACTTCATCAATGCGATTTAAGAACTCAGGTCTAAAACTTTGTCTAACCAGATCCATCACACCTTTTTCGCGCTTGGCAGCGTCTTTTTCTTCTAAGATTAAATGGCTCCCGATATTGGAGGTCATAATAATAAGTGCGTTACTAAAATCCACGGTGCGACCTTGACCATCGGTTGCACGTCCGTCGTCTAAAATTTGAAGAAACAAATTAAAGACATCGGGGTGAGCTTTTTCGACTTCATCTAAAAGGATGACAGCATATGGACGCCTCCTTACTGCCTCCGTGAGCGCTCCACCTTCTTCATAACCGACGTACCCTGGAGGCGCTCCGATCAAACGGGCGACTGAATGTTTTTCCATATACTCACTCATATCGATACGAACCATCGCCTGTTCATCGTCAAATAAAAATTCAGCCAGTGCCTTAGCTGTTTCGGTTTTGCCAACTCCGGTTGGACCCAAAAATAAAAATGAACCTATCGGACGATGCTTTTCTTGTAGCCCCATTCGAGATCTTCGAACGGCATTGGACACGGCAGAAATCGCCTTCTCCTGGCCAATCACGCGCTTTCCCAATCGTTCTTCCATCTTGATGAGCTTTTGCTGCTCGCCTTCGAGCATTTTGGTCACTGGAATTCCGGTCCAACGAGAAACGACGTCAGCAATATCATTTTCAGTTACTTCCTGTCGCAGGAGAGCCGTCGCTTTACGACCTGTACTTTCTTTCTTAGACTTTTCATCCAATTCTTTTTGAAGAGACACCAGTTGCCCGTACCTTAGCTCTGCTGCCTTTTCGAGATCGCCTCGACGCTCGGCTGATTCGGATTCATTTCTCACTTTTTCTATTTTTTCTTTGAGGTCCTTAACTACATTAACCTCTTTTTTTTCACGCTCCCACTGAGCTTTAAGCTCGGTGTTCTGTGTTTTTAAACCGCGCAGTTCGTCTTCGATTCCTCTCAATCTCTGGGTCGAAGAGGGGTCCGTTTCCTTTTTGAGAGCTTGCTTTTCTACCTCAAGGCGTAAAATTTTTCTCTCAAATTGATCTACTGCTTCCGGGCGAGAGTCCATCTGCACACGAAGTCGAGCAGCCGACTCGTCCACTAAGTCAATAGCTTTGTCCGGCAGAAACCGATCGGCAATATAGCGGTGCGATAACGTTGCTGCCGCCACAAGGGCCGCATCCCTGATTTGAACGCCGTGGTGCACTTCGTATCGCTCCCTCAAGCCACGTAAAATACTGATCGTATCTTCTACACTAGGCTCTTTAACAAAGACGGGTTGAAACCTGCGTTCAAGTGCCGCATCTTTTTCAATATGTTTTTTAAATTCGTCCAGCGTCGTAGCTCCGATACATTTCAGCTCTCCACGAGCTAATGCGGGCTTTAGCATATTAGAAGCGTCCATCGCACCTTCAGCTGCCCCTGCCCCGACCAATGTGTGCAACTCATCAATAAATAAAATCACTTCGCCTTCGGCGGCGGTAACTTCTTTTAAAACTGCTTTCAGTCTTTCCTCAAATTCACCTCGAAATTTTGCGCCAGCAATGAGCGCTCCTAAATCCAACACGAGCAGCCTCTTGTTTTTAAGTCCCTCAGGAACATCACCGGTCGAAATGCGTTGCGCAAGGCCTTCGGCAATCGCTGTCTTTCCAACTCCAGGCTCCCCAATTAAAACTGGATTATTTTTTGTTCGCCTTGACAACACCTGTACGACACGTCTGATTTCCTCGTCTCTTCCGATCACAGGATCCAGTTTCTTTTTCTGCGCTAAAACAGTAAGGTCGCGACAATACTTTTCAAGTGCCCGATATTTTCCTTCTGGCTCGGGATCTTGAATCTTAGCGCCTCCCCTGGTTTTTTTTATTGCAGAAACCAACGCTTCTTTCTTTAAGCCACTTTCAGATAAAATTTTTGTCGCAGAGGAGTCTTTGAGTTGAGATGAATAAAG
>CAYJBA010000034.1:0-12463 GCA_964367865.1 uncultured Bacteriovoracaceae bacterium
TTACGGTCCTCGACGATTTCACTCTTAAACAAATCCTTTGCATAATACGAGAGATCCGACGGATTAAAATCGGGCATATAGGCGTAGAGAAATTTATGCAAAGCGCGCTGCAACTCATCCGCACTTTGATAACGTTCTTCGCGGCGTTTCGCGAGGGCTTTGAGAATAATATAATCAAGCTCTCTCGGCACTTTCGGATTGATCGTAGAAGGGGGCTTAACGTGGCTTTGGCTGCTTTCGATCAATTTCAAAACAGCGAGGTCATTTTCGCCTGAAAAAAGTTTTCTTCCAGTGAGAAGCTCCCAAAAAACAGTTCCAAGCGCAAAAATATCACAACGTGCATCGAGTTTTTCGCCGCTGACTTGTTCGGGTGAAAGATAACTTGGTTTTCCCTTGATCACTCCCGCGCGAGTAGCTTCGTTATTTGTGGCCGCTTTTGCAATTCCGAAATCAATCACCTTGACGTTACCCTCATACGAAATCAAAATATTTTGAGGACTAATGTCACGATGAATAATATTGAGCGATCGACCTGTTATTTTTTCTTTGAAAGTATGCGCGTAATGAAGCCCGCAAGCAGATTGCTCAATGATGTAAGCTGCAATTTCTACCGGAAATATTTTCTTTGTCTCTGAGAAACGCGAGATAAATTGCCGAAGGTTTCTACCATCGACATATTCCATCACGATGTAGGGCTGGTTTTGCTCATCGCCGAAATCAAAGAGCTGACAGATATTGGGATGGCTGAGTCCCATCGTCACTTTAATTTCAGAACGGAACATTTCGAGAAACTCAGCGTTGGTTCCGTAGCCAGTTTGAATGCGTTTTATGACGATTAATCTACCCGAGGCGTCTTTCGTTGCGAGACGCGCACGAAAGATCTCCGCCATCCCACCTTGGGCTAGCCGATCGAGTAGAAAATAGCGTCCAAATTTTTTCAGGACTTCAGCCATTATTAAGAGAGCCTCTCTTCATAACTTTTCGGTAAAAGTCGGGCTCCCATTAAGCTATTTTCTTGATTTAACACGCTAAAATGAATTTCTAAGTCTGTGATAATAACGCATCGAACAATGAAAATATTCCCCTCATTCCCAAGAGGTTAGTGCGCTGTGTATCTTTGCCAAAATTTTGACGAGGTTTAACTCTTCAGCGCGTCAAGGAGTTTTGAAACAAAACCGCCAAAACCGCCGTTTGAAAGCACCGCAATCACATCTCCAGATTGAGCTTGATGGACGACCTGCGTTATTCCGCTTTCGATACTAACCATCAGTTCGGCTTTTCTGCCCCCTTTTAATAAATCCCCAACCAATTCATCGCTCGAAAACTGATCCTGAACTAAAATTCGGCTCTGGTCATAAGGAGAGGAGATAAAAGTCAAATCTGCCTCCGCAAACGCGTCTGCATAGTCTTTTTGAAAAACTTTACGTCGGGAGGTTGCGCTCCTGGGTTCAAAAACTGCGATCATTCTGTGGCCCGAATATTTGAGCTTGAGCGCCCTCAATGTTTCTCTCACGGCCGTCGGGTGGTGAGCAAAATCATCGATTACGGTGATCCCACGCACTTCTCCCCTCACCTCTTGTCTGCGCTTAACTCCTCGAAAACTTTTAAGGCCAGCGATGATCTCTGCATCAGAAATTCCGATCTTCCTGCATTCGAGCCAGACAGCAATAGCATTCATCACATTGTGCTGGCCTGGCAGTTGAATCGTAAGCTCAGTCACTGGTTTTTTATTTTCTAAAATCTCAAAGCGAGTGACGTCTTGGTCAACGCGCACTTTACCAGGCGTAAATGTAGCCCCCGTTTCAGGAGTCGCTCCATAAGTGATCAGTTGCACTTTTGCATTTTTACAAATATTTTTTACTTCCTCGAAATCATAACAAGCAATGAGATGCCCGCCCGGACGTATGCGACTCAAAAGACCCTCAAAAGCACGAACCACGGCCGCAAGATCAGGATAAATATCGGCGTGATCGTACTCGATCGACGTCAATATCGCATGATCGGGTAGGTAGTGATTGAATTTTGGGACCTTATCCCAAAAAGCTGTGTCATACTCGTCGCCCTCTAGAACAAAATAATTTCCGCGACTTGTGTTAGAAACCTGAAAACTAAAAGGCAGATCCTGGGAGACACCACCTATAAAGTAACAAGGATCCTTTTTACATTTGACAAGAGTGTGCGCCAACATACTCGAGGTCGTTGTCTTTCCGTGGGTGCCAGCGACAACTAGATTGGTTGTATCTTGAAGTAAGAAGTTTTGCATGGCCTCTGGTAAAGAAGTGTATTTGTATCCGCCATCAATTGCGGCGCGGGCTTCGGGGTTATTTGCGCTTATGACGTTTCCGATGATGACCAAGTCCGGTTTTTTAGACATCGAAGTAATATTCTCGGCTCGATAGCCATTAAATGTTTCGACTCCCCCATTTTTTAGGACGTCACTCATCGGAGGGTACACGTTTTGATCACTGCCCGTGATTTCAATTCCTTTGCGCTTGAGATAAACAGCAAAGGCACCCATCAAGGTTCCACATACCGCCACGATATGAACTTTGTTTAAATTTTGAATGCTTTGAGCCATAGGAATTAAAATTGTCTCTTAGGCATAGCGCCGGAGTCAACGATTTAGGTTAGCCAAGTCTTTACGAATAGCGTCGTGAAATACCGGACGAAATTCGCGGATTTTTATATTATCTCGCGTGGTGTGAACCCGGTTTGAAAGCAAGGCCACGGCCAATTTCGCTTCTGGATCAATCCACAAGGATGTTCCAGTAAATCCAAGATGCCCTACCGATTTTGAAGAAAATAATTTTCCTGAACTTGGAATAGCACCAGACGGGGTATCCCAACCTAGTGTGCGTTCACAGCCGGGCGGTTGGCTCACCCGAGTCCACATGGCCTGCAAAGTTTCAGACGATAAAAAGCCGGTCAAAAGGCGTTTTGAGAACTGCATGAGATCAGAAATTTGCCCAAACACTCCAGCGTGACCTGCATACCCACCCATGGCCCAGCAGTTTTCGTCGTGAACCTGCCCTTGCACGACTCCACCGCGCCATGAGCAACTTTCTGTAGCAGCTGCGCTATCTTCTCGCCCGGCTTCGATCGACTGAGTTACGCGCCTAAAATGAGCACCTCGTATACCCATCGGCGCCCATAGTTCTTTTTCGGCAGCTTGGTCCAGCGGCATCTGCAAAATTTCTTCGAGAACAAAACCAAGGGTCATAAAACCTAAATCTGAGTAAAGAGTCCGCGCACCGGGCTCGAACTCAAGAGCGGTTGCAAAGACTTCGCTTCGCATCGCCTTTTGGCGCTCGACAATTGAAACGCGATGCAAAGGTTTTGGCGCAAATTTTTCTTGAAGACTTTTAAAAAAAGGAATCCAGGCGGGAAAGCCCGCCGTATGTGAGAGGAGGTGTCGAATCTGAATCTTGGAATATTTAAAATCAGTCAGAATATTTGATACGGGTGTATCCCAGTTTAACCAATGACGATCCACCAAAAGTGCCGTGAGAGTTGCCGTCGCGAAAACTTTACTTACAGAAGCGTAATCAAAAACGGTATTCCGTTCCATGGGAAGCGACAAGGGCGAGATCCGTCTTTGTCCGCGAGCGGTAGAAAAAAATCGATTTGGATCAGATAAAAACCACGCTCCCACCACAAACCCAGGCGCGACTTGATCTTTGACACCTTCATCGAGTTTTTTCAGCGTTTCGGGAAACCACTCGTTCGTCATGTCGACATGAAATAGCTCGGGAAAGCTCGACGTGGCGTTTTTAGGCATAGAACCAGTTTTGCGTGGATCTTACCCCGGGTCAAGACCCACCCGTGCCTAGAGCGCTTCAAAAAATACAAAACACATTAAAATGAAAAAGCCATAAACAGCTGCTGCTTCGGACATTGGATAACCCTCCATGATTGATCTCCCGGGAGACTTATGTCTCCGTAGGGACTAAATACCCATCCCTAGCCCTTATTAAGCAAAAGAAGTGCCTAATACCGCAGAGAGAAATATCTATAAAATCAGCTAAAAATACCGTCGCCATTGAGTTGGCGGGGGCAAAGTGGACCCGGGTTCGGAACAATTTCAAAAAAAGGGTCCGCCCGTTTTTCTGGTCACCGGAAGCAACATTAGAAGTATTTAATCTCTCCTTAGAAACCTTGATCAATTAGAGACCAGTGCAATCGCGCAGGGGTGAGTGATAAAAAATCATTGGGAATTATTCGGAAGAGCAAACTCACCGAAATATTGAATCCATAGAACAACACGCCTATTATCATTAGTATGAGAGTCATATTTAGAAGTCTCTTTATCGCAGTTCCACTTGGTATTTCTATGTACCTTACCATGGGAGTTTCGCTGGTATTTTATGCTCTTTTTCCCTTGGCCTATTTCATCCTAAGAAAATACGGTAAGCGGTCCTTCGGAAAATGGCCACTAATAGAATTTGTTAAAACATATTTTACCGTTGTCGTATTCAATATGATTTTACATGTGGTAGCTACTTCAGCAGTTCTTTATGGTGGTAACCTAAAATGTACCTACCTATATTTTTTCCACAAAAAATATATGAGCCATAAAGACGGCGTTTGTTTTGGTGAATAATAACACTTGTTATCAAAACTGGATCTGACTTAAAAATTTCATATCTAACGCCCGATTTTTTTGCTCAAAATACCGGTAGGGCGACAGGTATTTTGACTGGACGCTAAAATAATATTTTCAATAATTTATTTAAATAGACTAAACCGAACAGCACTCATCTAGTATGTCCAGAAAACTAATAAACCTGCTAAATCACCAAGCTCTCTCTCACTTCATGCCCACCCGAAAATCTCCTTGCAGAAAGAGCCGATAAATCCAAAGTCTCATACTTGCCGCGCACGATTTTTTCGACAAGCGCCTTACCCGCGGCATAGCTATGCATGACACCATGGCCGGAAAACGAATGCGCCTCAAAGAGTTTGCCGCGCGAGGCCGGGACAAGATCCACGTCCCCTACAATTGCTGACTCATCAGGCGAAACCTCATAATGACCAGCCCAGCCCGTAACGTGCTTGAGTCTCTCAAATCCCGTTGAGCGCTCAAATAATGCGGGCCAGATTTTTTCCATAAAAAATGTGTCGCCATCGTAATTAAAGTTAATTCCGCCGGGCTCTCCTGGAGTGGCAAAGCCTGCGAGACCATTGGTCGCTTCAGGATGAAAATAAACTCCGCTCGTATCGACGATCATTCCGTAGGGTGTGAGATCGACGTCACGGCAGTCAAAAATCGAAACCTGGCGCCTGACTGCGACACAGGGCGATTCATAACCCAAAATAGAAGCGATACGGGCCGCCCAGGGACCTGCGCAATTGATCACCCGCTCGGCATGGTACTCGACATTTACGGTTTCGCTATCGCCGGGATAGGACGCGAACATTTTAATTTTAAAATCAGTAGAAATCGGCCCTTCAAAACGCTCTGCGGAGACTTTCCAGCTTTTTTTGGAACCGGGCTCAAACTTCGCAAGGCGGATTAAGCTCCGATCGTCAAACGCAACGCCCTTTTTTTTGGCACGCGCTCGGTAAAAATTTTTAACCAAATTGGGGTTCACTAAGCCATCGCGTGGGGCAAAAATCGCGCCGGCAATTCCATCGGTTTTATCTATAAAGGGAACTTTCTTTTTGAGCCTACCCACATCCCAAGCTTCGACGGGCCAACCTACTTTGAGCATTTTTTCTCGGCCTGCGAGGGCCGCTTCTATGCGATCAGAAGCGTGTAACCACAAATATCCACAAGCGCGATAGCCTACCTCATCGGCGTGATCCGCAAAAAACTCGATCGTGGCTTTTGACATTCCGATATTAATCGGATGGTACCAAGTGGCGCGAACACCGCCCGCATTGAGCTCAGAACTGCTGAGAGATCCCTCTAAGTCAAAGTCAACGACCCGAATATCGGTGGCACCCTGCTCTGCCAAATGCATCGCAACGCTGCTTCCAATGACTCCGGCTCCGATGATCAAAGTATCAACTTCGATTTTCATGTCACCACATCAGCTCGGTATAGGTTTCAGCAATGATCTTGGGCTCGCCCGCTTCTTCGGCAATATAAAGAATTTTAGTACCCCGAGAGCGGTGACCCCAGCCTCCGCCTTTGAGCTTGGAGCGATAGTTCTGGGTAAAAGTAATCATCGAATATTTGGGATGAATATAATACCTCACGTCCTCTGGACCGATCTGAATGGACGAATACATTTTGTTAAGACCTTCTTTATAGGTCTTCCATTGAGAGCGGTTTTTATCTTTAGCCGTAAAATCCGTATGGTAGTGGCTGATGTAGCCATCGCTTTGTTTGGTCTCCCAATCTTTGATCCAAGACTCAAAAAAACCCTTGAGACTTGGGTCTTGTCCAGGCTTCAAAAATTCTGGAGAAAGCTCGTGAAAAATCAGAATGGGGGTTAGGCCTAGTCTAATGTGCGGCCTGATCTCCTCTATCTCTTCGTTTTTTACAACAACGCATCCCTGACTATCGTAATTTTTACTCAATCGATCGGGTTCGTTTGTAGCGTGAAACATAATATCGCGACCCGTACGGCCCGCGATTTTGTCGTAGGTATTTGGAAAATCCACGTAAAAGGCCATTGACCCAAACTTGGGTTTAAGTGTCGGAGGGGTAAGCCTTGCCTTAAAAGTGTAAATTCCTTCTGGAGTTTTGAGATCTCCCTCGTCTTCTTTATCGCCTTTTACCTGGCCCAAGGTTGCGTGGTAAGTCTTGATCGTTTTGTACTCACCATTAGTGTATTCTGCCAAAATAAGAGTATTGGTTTTTTTATCAACTAAGAGCGCAGTCGTAGACTTTTGGTTGGCAGCCCAAGCTCCGCTAGAGGAAAAAAACAGGAAATATGCAACAAGGGTAAAGACTGCGTAAGTAGGCATGTTTAAGCGATTCTAAAGAACGACTAACCACCGTGTCAAGAATCAGGGTATCCAATCTGCAATAAAGAGATTAAATTCGCCCTTTTCCTTGGAATTGCGGTCCGATGTAAAAATAAGCTTCTTTCCGTCCCTCGTAAACATTGGAAAACTATTAAAATGACCTTCGGTAGTAATCTTTTCAATCCCCGATCCGTTTTCTTGAATCATATAGAGTTGAAATGTCGGACGCTGACCCGGAGGGCTTTCAAAATTTGACGAATAGATAATGTGCTGATTGTCGGGATGATAATAAGGAGCAAAATTGGCTCCCTGATTATGGGTCACCTGACTCTTACCGGAACCATCCACATTGATTGTAAAGATCTGCATTTCGTTCGGCTCAACTAAATTTCGGCTCAGTAATTCGCGGTAATGATCGATCTCATCCCGAGTTTTTGGATGAGAAGCTCGATAGACCAATTTTTTGCCGTCCGGCGAAAAAAATGCTCCTCCATCATAACCATAATCACTGGTGAGCTTTCGAACGTTTTCTCCACTTTTATTCATTAAATAAAGGTCCAAATCGTCATTTCTAAGTGAGGTAAACACGATAGTTTCTCCGTCCGGAGAAACAGTTGCTTCGGCATCGTAACCCAAATTATTTGTCAATCGACCAACGGTCTTTCCGTCTAGAGTTCCCTGAAAAATATCAAAGGGGTGAATTGCCCATTGATAACGCTCGGTACCGTGGGGATCGGTCGGACACTCTTCTGAGACTTCATGCGTTGAAGAATAAATAAAATGCTTTCCGTCATTCATCAAATAGCTGCACGTAGTTCCACCTGCGCCGGTGCTCAGTAAATCAATTTCGCGAGTCGCGATATCCATTACATAAATCTGATAGCAACCTCTCACTGGATTGCCCTCTTTCAAGGGACGATTGGACTGAAAAATAATCTTCGTGCCATCAGGAGAAAAATAACCCTCGGCATTTTTTCCGCCGAACGTGAGCTGTTGAACGTTGGCAAGGTGGCTCTCCTGTGGCGAAGAGGCGCCAAAAAAGCTAAGAGCAGAAACCGAGCAAAGGAGAATCGGAAGAAATATTATTCGTCTCATTTTGTTATCGCTCTCCATCTAAAACCCCAGACTCTCGCTAAAGCCTCGAGGATGATTTTATGATTCATCTTGGACTTGCCGACCTTACGGTCCTCAAAAACAATTGGAAATTCAGTGATCTTATATCCTTTTAGGAACGCTCGGTATTTAAGTTCGATTTGAAATGAATACCCATCGCTTTTGAGTGAATCTAAACTGATGCCTTCGATCACTTTGCGTTTTAAAGCATTAAATCCACCCGTAAAGTCTCGAATATTTGCTCCGAGTATCGCACGAGAGTAAATACTTCCGCCGCGGCTTAAAACTTTTCGGCCCATTCCCCAGTTCATGGTCCCGCCCCCAGTCACATACCGAGAACCAATTACAACATCGCTATGGCGGAGGAGCTCAAGCATTTTGGGAAGGTATTTCGGATCATGAGAAAAATCAGCGTCCATGGTAATAAAGGCATCAAAGCTTTTGCCCAGACCCCATCTAAATCCCGCAATATAGGCGGTACCCAGACCCATTTTTTTAGGTCGGTGCAAAACATGAATGCGTGGATTTTCTGAAACGAGTTTATCGACGAGCTGACCTGTTCCGTCCGGAGATCCATCATCAAGAACCATGATCTCAAGCTCAGGCGGAGTATTAGCCAACACAGCGGCAATCAAATTGCCGATGTTTTCGATTTCATTATAAGTTGGAACGCAAAGTAGAACTCGCACAGATCAGACGCTAGTCCCGAGATCAAAACGGGATATCGTCCTCAGTGAAAGTCGGCTCTGCCATCTGCGTCTGAGGCCGCGCTACGGCGCCACCGCTAGAACTCTGGCCGATTCCCATCGAACCAGGCATTTCTGCTTCGTCACGGGATACTCCAGCCGAGGCAGAAGGACCACCTAAGAACTGAACCGTCTGAGCCTGAACTTCAGTCGTGTACTTAGTCTGATTGTCTTTATCCTGCCACTGCCGCGTTTGCATCCGGCCTTCGACATAGACCTGGCGACCCTTCGTCAGATACTGATTGCAGAGTTCAGCTAACTTTCCCCACACGACGATTCGATGCCATTCGGTCTTTTCCTGTTTCTGGCCACTTTTATCGGTCCAGCTTTCGTTCGTTGCAACGCTGAAATTAGCAACGGCCGCACCCGACGGTGTGTAGCGGACTTCAGGATTTTGACCAAGACGCCCTACCAAAATAACTTTATTTACTGACATGAACAAACGATTACGATTCGAAACGAACGAAGTCAAGAAACTTCAAGGCTGAGCAGGAGCTTCGGGGGCGGAAGTTTCAGAATTTTCGGCTGAGCTATCTGGAGCACCCGAGTCAGTAAGAGGCGGAGCATCATTTATGAGGCCTTTTTCGGCGAATTTTTTTCTCCAATGATTTTGAATCTCTTTCTTGGCCTGCTCTTTGTCTGACATAAATAAAAATGTATCGAAGCCACAGTCCTGACAATATAATGCGGCGCGTACGCGCGCTCGATAAATGATTTCGAAGGCGGTCCAGATAGGAAGAAACGAAACTATTCCTTTCCACTCAAAAAAGCTCCAGGTCAGCAGCGTAATTACCATTGTGACGAGTGCGACTTGAAAATAATGAATCGGCTGGGGATTAACAGTCAGAGCGATTCTTCGTGGTATTCTACAAACTGGGCATAAAAAGGAGACGGGCTTAAACTCCCGCTCTTTCCAGAATTTATTTTTAGGCGAAATGAGTACCTTTTGCAGGTCCATCCTATTGACCTCCAGACTTAAGTTTAGCATGGAGTACAAAAGGTGGCCCCCTCCTTTTGGGTGTGCGATGCGTTATTTTATTGTCATGATATTATCGCTCCAATGAGCTCAGCACCAAGCCAAAATAAATCGCCCACTCGTTTTCGTATCTTAAGCCGCAGCGGCTCGTTTAATACGGACCAAAAGGGCCTTAAACACATTCAGCTTTCGGATCTCTACCATTCGCTTTTGGCAATTTCATGGCCGAGGCTACTGGCATTTGTCGGCGCTTTTTACCTTGCTATCAATTTTTTTTTCGGCGCGGCTTATTTTTATTTGGCCTCGGACCAGCTCGCTGGACTGAGCCACGAAAGCGCCGCTTCTACCTTTATGGATTGTTTTTTCTTTAGCGTGCAAACTCTTGCGACGATCGGTTACGGGCGCATCAGCCCAACGGGACTCACATCCCATTTAATCGTTACTCTCGAAGCATTGATGGGAATGTTGAGCCTAGCTGTAACCACTGGATTAATTTTTACTCGCTTTGCTCGGCCAACCTCCAAAGTAATCTTTAGTGAAAAATCAGTGATATCTTTGATCGATGGAGTTCCCCACTTTTTGTGCCGCGCAGCCAATCAGCGGAGAAATCAAATTGTCGGTGCCGAAGCACGCATGGTTCTCACCGTACTGGAGACGACAAAAGAGGGTCAGCGTTACCGAAATTTTTACGATCTTAAACTTGAGCGCGACTGGTCGCCGCTTTTTTCGCTGACTTGGACCATTGTGCATCCCATTGAAAAGGACAGCCCACTCTACGGAAAATCGCGTGCAGATCTCGATCGATTAGAAGCTGAAGTCATTGTTTCGCTCACTGGAACGGACGACACTTTTTCACAACCCATTCATGCGAGATTTTCGTATGCGCCCGACGATATTTTTTATGATTCGACTTTTGTAGATATTTTGAGCCGCTCGCCTGAGGGAAAAATGATCGCGGATCTTGAACGGCTGCATGAAATAAAACCGAGGGTTTGAGTTTCAAGTCTGCCAAAATGGTGGAACCAAGCATTGGGTTTGTATCATTTTTTGCTTTTCAGATCCGGCGCAGAAGCAGGCCTCGGGTACTGGGCCTGAACCGAATGCCCAATTTCGATTCCTGCTGCCCTATTTTAGGTTAGGTACAATCCCAGAAAAATACTGTCGACCCTGTAGACAGCTGACTATTTGCTACGTTGCGATCGATCTCCCCCTACGTTTTCTAACCCCATTTTACGCTAATTTATCAGGCATTTATCCTCCCCGTCCCGGTTGGCTCATCAATTGCTAAAACCACTAATGAGGATTAACGCCCTAGCGGCACTTTTGAGGAGCGCACTAATGAAATCTATATTTTTCAATTTTCTCGCGTGCTTGGTATTGATCAGCTTTTCGCAGAGCGCTCACGCCACGAACACTGGGGGTGGCGACCCAATTGCAGATTTCGTTACCCCTTGCTTAAACACCCTAGGCGCAGTCGTAAAAGTATTTGGTGGGCCTCCAACGCTGACCTCAGAAGAAGCGAAAAGTAATTACGGTACTTCATTAAATGGAGTCCTTGCGGGTGCAGCTACCACGGTCTGTGTTCCACTTAGCCCTGCAACAAACGTTGCGACGACCCTAGGAGCGGTTGGAACATCCACTTACGATACTTTTTACAATATCAATAAAGAGCGAACTATTAAGTCTCAAGCACCGAATGCGGCTAGCGCCCTGATGAACAACGGTGAAGCACCGATTAATCCACAAGCGAGTGCAATTGGTTCACGCTAAGGGAGGGTTGAACTCAGTATGAAATTATTTGTTATCTATTTCATTTTAATCGCCTCTCTCACTTTGATTGAAAATAACGTCACAAATGCTCATGCGATCGGCGTCGCAAACCCTTTGGACCAGGCCCTTAACCTTTGTGGAAAAGCTGTAAACGCAGTTTTTCCATTTATCGACAAAAATTTCGAAGTGACAGCCAAGTCAGACCATATGGCTATTTCGAGCGCGCAGGGCACTTCTGCTGCTGTTGCGTCTTACGTCTGTGTGGGTCTTTCAACCCCAGTCAGTGTCGGGATGAGTACCTATGAAGTCGGTGCATCCGTTTTTAGAAAAAATACTATCGAAACGAATGCCTCCGGAGCTGCACACTCACTGATCCAGGGTGACGAGGCCCCGATGAACAGCAATCGCGGTGAAGCAGCTGCGATGGATGGTAATTATAAAGAAAGCGAAAAGTAGAATGATAAAATCACGTGGCCTATTTTTTAGTTTATTCATGTTGACTGGTTTTTTAATCGGAGCCCACTCCAGCCATGCAGCGGACGTGGCTGACTCCAAGCCTTCAGAAATGGGAATCGACAAATATTGCTCAAATTACCTACTCCTCGGACAGCGTGACAAACTAGGAGGTTCGTTTCTTGGGTCTGCGACTGTCTCGACGGCGAGGACCTTGTGTCTTCCGGTAGCGGGAGCTGCAACCACGGGGGCGATCAGCACTCGCATATGGAGTGGCGGAGCTCTCAAGCAAAATGTTGAAATTCAATCAGCTCCAGCAGCGGACGCGCTGCTTAAAAACAGCAACGCACCGATCAATTTCGGTAGTGGCGAAATAGAATCAAACGCAGCAAGTGCCGCTGATGAGCTATCGAGGTAATTTATGAACATTTTTATTCTAAGCCTCGTTGTAATTACTTCTATCACCTTATCTATCGTGCGCCCTACATTT
>CAYJBA010000035.1:0-12375 GCA_964367865.1 uncultured Bacteriovoracaceae bacterium
CAGCTGAACCGGAATGAGTGAGTGCGGGTTAGCTAACGATCGTAGGAAGGGAGAGCTACTTCTTTTGCATCTGTTTTAGCATATCCATCGCAGCTTGAAGCTGTGCATTTTGATTTCCGCCGCTAGGTCCGCGACCGCCACCAGAAAATGGGCTTCCGCCGCGTCCGCCACTCATTCCACCCATCATCTTTTGCATCTGGGCCATGGCCTGGTTCATGTCCTTGGCACCGGGAAATGCCATCTTCATCATTTGTTCAGAAGCGCCCTTGAGCTTTAAAAACACGAAAACATTTATGCCGGTTAAAATCGCGACCAGTACCCAACTTGCTATGACCCAGTAGTTCATGGAGCGACCATAACTCAAACTTTTAATGATGCAAACCATCATTTTTCAACGCAACTGGTATAATTTAATTTTCAAATCTAACGATTTTAAAACACAAGGAGTTCAAATAGTTCCCTAAACTTGATTTCAAGGGTTATAGGTTTAAAGGGGGAAGTAATGAAGCGACATATTTTTATCTATTTGATGTTTTTGTTCTCGACCGCGGCCTATGCCTTTAACGGTCTCACACACCAAGAACTCATTAAAAGCGCACTCGATCATCTCGATAGTTTTGTTGAAACCTCACAAGCCACGCGTCAATGGCTGGGGACTGAAAATACGAAGAGAGGCCGACGCATTCGAAATTTGTTGATCAGGGCGACAGTGGATGAGGACTATCGAGCTAATATTTTTCTTGATGCTAATTTTCATTCCCCTTTTGCTGGCGCGATGGGAAAGGCAGCCAATATTTTTACAACTTTTTCACATCACCTCAATGTTTCAATTCCAGGCACCTATTGGGAGTTTGATGGATATGCTTATAAAAATACCGACGGCACCGGAAACGACAAATACTTGGGACTTCCGAGTGTTTCGGTAAAAGGTGCGCTATCTAATGCTTTGAGCAGTCGCATCCATTCGGGCTTTATTGATGACAATGATATTGGCACTTATCAATTAGAATTTAAGGGTACCCAACAAGACTGGCAAAACATGTTCTTTGGAAACAATAGGGCGTCAGACGCTGTGTTTCCGCCTGCGAATGTTCCTGCGCAGCTTGCCAAAGATCGCTTGATGAGTTCTCCCATCGCTAAAAAGGGCAGAAAGAAAGTCTGGGCAGAAACCCTTAATTTGGCTAGCGGAGTTTTCTCTAGCCAAGAGCTTTCTAGGCGTTTTTGGAGGGCAGAAATCGAAGGCCTACCTCAGGCATTTGATTTGTTGGGGACCATTTTTCACATGACACAAGATCTCAGCGTTCCTCATCATACACACGGAATTGGATCCTATTGCCACGAAGAGCTGGAAACTTTGGGTGACACCCTAGCCTGTGGAAAGCGTGTGGACACCAGTCTCTTTGATTTAGGTATTTATGACGAAAACCCGAATTACTATAAATGCCAGCGGCTTTACGATCCCGCTCTTGTCGAGACTTTGCGAACTCACTTGCCTGTATTTTCTACGAGGCCTGATTTATCGCTTTCGAATCGTCTAAAAGAAATCGCAAAGCTTACTTCTCAGTGGCGTTTTGGAAAAGACCCTAGAGATGAGGATTTGGTAAGATCCGTCCTTCCAAATGGTCTCGTATTTTTTGAAAAGTCCTGTAATGAGCTTCTCAAACACAAAGAGCTACGATCTGCCCTGAAGGTCCAGTATAATTTTGCTGTAGCGGCAACCGTGGTGGTATTTGACCAGATAGCAAAGGAATACTTAAAAATTCCTTAAATGAGTTTAATCGCAAGATGATGGATGGAGGCACGATGACACGAACAGAAGAAACAATCCGGACTATATTTGACCTTTTAGAGAAGTCGATCACGATGCCCTACATTGGCGAAAAAATATCTCAACTCGAGCATGCACTTCAGTGCGGCGACCTCGCATTAAATGCGGGTGCCGACGATGAATTGATTTTAGGATCGTTTTTACATGATATCGGTCACATCTGCGTTGGGGAGACAGCCCCCCGTATGGGAGAATTTGGCGTAGAAAAGCACGAAGACGTGGGTGCTGAATTTCTTAAATCCATTGGGTTTTCTAAGCGTGTTTGTGATTTGGTTCGTGGTCACGTAAATGCTAAAAGATATTTGGCCTTTAAAAACGCAGGATATTCAAAAAATCTTTCTTCTGCGAGCACAGCGACGCTAGTATTTCAAGGCGGCCCCATGGGTATGGATGAGGCGCTTTTTTTCGAAACTTCGCCCTATTTTAGAAATATTCTCCAGCTCCGTGCGTGGGATGAGGCTGCAAAAGTTGAGGGAAAAGAATCAAGTCCTTTGGCTCTTTATGAAAACAAAATGAGAGAGCATTTAAATAAAAAATCGCTTACTCAGGTCCTTTCTTAAGTTTTTCGCGACTTTTTTTCAGGAGCTGTGAAAAAAGATCTCTGAGTTTATTTTCAACGTCTGGATTTTCACCCAGCGCGGTGAGTGCTTCGCCCAGGGACTCAATCGTTGAGAGACATTCAGGTCTTGGTTCGCGTCTGAGGTGACCATAAAGAGATTTTTTAGCGGGAACTAAAATCATCCGTCGCAGTTTTAATAGCCAAGCATTTCTCCACCAAAGAGTTTTTGCCTGACTCCAGGTTCCATCCAGAATTACGATTCCGTCTAAGGATTCGGGCCTTGTCGTGGGCTTTGCCTTTTTATCAATAAAATGAACTCCAGTGGCAGGTTTTGCGGGCGTTTCGGACTTTATCCCGCTACCCAAGTAAAGAACGGCCCAGCGTGAAGGCTGTGCTTCTTTTTTAAGAACGGATTTGAGATTGGGCCACGAAAGCCCAGTGCGAAGAATCGAACCATCGAGTGTAAGCTGCGCAAGTCTTGCCGTAGCCAAATCCTCTTGCCGTTCTTGAGGATGTTGGAGAATTAGAATTTGGAGCGATGTTTTTGTGGGTGAAACAAAATCGCAGATGCAAAGTGCAGATCGCTTTTCGCATTTTTTACAAGAAACTTCCGTCTCAGTCATGGGAGGCTTATAGCACGGACAGAGTAAAAAGTATTACAAACGCGCCTGAAAGGTCGACTCGATCGGGATCCAGGCCTCGGCCTCTGGAGCGACAACCCAGTGACCCAATAGGAGCAAATTGAGCTCGCGGCAAAGGCGATCGACCCGTGCCGTAAGTTGAAAATCTGCTGGCGAAGGTTCGGGATTTCCAGAGGGGTGGTTGTGAGCAAGAATCACGGCCCTGGGTCTAAGGGTCAGGATTTTAGAAAAGAGCTCAGAGGGATCAATGTTTACATGGGTTCTGACGCCTCGTTCAGCGATTACCCAATCACCTACGAGGCCCTGGTCAAAAAAAGGGATAAAGCCTAGCCACTCTTTAGACTGTAGTCTGAGCTGTGGGCCCATTCGGTTCAGCGCTTCGTGGGCAAGATCCTTTATCTTTAACTTGAGTACCGGTTGTTTAGGTCGAAGCGAAAGTTTTTTGCTAGCAAATCGAAAGGCGAGTTCGATGGTAACCAGGAGTATGGCGTTATGGGTCCGATTTAACCCAGGGAATTTTAACTCACAAGTTGAGCGGAGCTGCTCCATTGCTTGAAAAAAAGCGCGCTCTTGATTTTCACCCGACAGACCACGGCAAAATCGGTTTAAAACTGCGTCACCGATTTTATATCCTTGGGCTTTACAGGAGTTAGGCCCCAATAATATGTCGAGACATTCTCTTAGACTTAAGCAGCTGGGCCCGTGATTGAGGCAGCGTTCGAGAGTGATTTCAGATGGATTAAGATTTTTAGGCATGTAGAGCGTCTATTCAAGAGGCGAACCAGGAAATCTAGGTATTAGAAAAGAAATCGGTCCCGATATTCGGACGAATAAACGAAAACCGGGCCAAAGCAGAGTAAACCGCCTTGGCCCGGTTTTGATTTAGAATTTTAGGCGATTAGCGAAATTACTTATTGTGTTCGCGTCGCATTTCACGCCGATCTTTTCGTCGCTCTTTTTTCAGTGCACGCCGATCAGCCCTGTCTTTTTGTAATTCAGCACGATCACCTTTGACCTGGTCTGAACCCTTACCGAATTCTTTTCGGTCTTCGCGAATTTCTTTGTTTTTTGCTCGAATAGCTTGATTGTCTTCATGAACTTCTTTACGAATTTCCTGACCAGGTGCATCTTGGGCAGGAGCAGCGGGAACGCCGCCCTCTTCAGCAAGTACCGCAGTTGCAGTAAGGCTAGCAGCGCCAGCAATTAAGAGTCCGAATGCCGTCATCCAATTTTTAATCATAGAAGTCTCCTTGTTGCCCGCTCCCGTTTGCGGGAGGCCGGGGGGTTATGCGGATCTTAACAGAAAGTCCGATGCCGTCGCACAATCATGTAAAAACAAGTACTTAGACAATGTAGCAGGCCCTAAAACTGTGGCTTTTTTCAGCACACTGCAGCCGAATTCAACATCAGAAATGGCTCTCTAACTCAGCAAATTCTAACTTATGTTGTCAATTCAAAGAGTTCGTTCAAAATCGTTTAAATGCAAAGGTTTTGGAAACGGCTCGCACTTGCTGTTGCTGTTATGATTTCTTCTTATACTCATTTGGTCGCCGACGAATCTGAGCTTGCTCCTTTTGGACATAACGTCTTTACGACGTCTCATATATTAAAGAGTGGGCAATCGACCGGGGGAAATTATTTTTTTGGCTACGGACTCAACGACTATCTGATGGTCGCAAGTAGCCCCTGGGTTTGGCTCAATTATGGTTTAGCTAATATTGAATTAAAAGTTGCGTCTTTGCCTGTACCAGACGAAAGCAGATACTCGCTCGAGGTTATCGGATTTAAAGATCTAGGCGCTCATTGGACGAGCTATGATCAGGATTCAGCTTTTATTCGCCTGACTGATTCTGTTCCCGTTTATCCCGATTACGTTTGCCATTTTGGATTAGGTTTCCAATATTTTTGGAACGAAAAAATTCCATTTTCTCTTCGTCCATTTCCGTGGAACTCCTCCCATTCGACCGTTTCATTTGGGGCGTTACACGAGATTCACTTTAATTCTTTAAATCGATTGCAGATCGAGACAGGTATTTTAGGATTAAATTATAAAATTCCGTATTTACACATTGGACTTTCGATTCATCATATCTACAGTTGGGGCTACATTCAATTTGGTTTTTCAGCGAGTGTCAGACCCTCAGTTCAGGCGCCTCCTGCGCCAAACCCCGCAACGGATTTAGCGGGATACAATTCTTGGCGGGAGAAATACATCTCAGATCAGTATTCTGATTATAATATCGAACTCAATGATGCCCGAGATGATTTGCCCCCCTTTTTAAGGCGATTACTCGTGCATCCGGAGATCCAGATACAGTTTAAGCTTTAAACTTCCCAAATAAACGAATCACTGCTCGTAGACCAAGTCCGAATCGAGGTAGCATACTTTTTTTCGATTGCGAATCGTTTGAGTTTCAAGGTCGGTGTCAATAGATCATTTTGCATAGTCCAGGGATCACGAACGATGACCACCTTGTCGATACGCTCGTGGTGATCGAGTGCTTCGTTTAAGCGATCTACAAAGTCTTCAAGATCCTTTTTAACTTGTTCTTGCGGAAGCTTGCGGGCAATTTCAGCTAGTACCACTAGTGCGACCGGCTGCGGAAGATCCGCTCCTACAATGCAGACTTGCTCAATAAGCGAATTAGACGAAAAGCGAAGCTCGATTGGAGTGGGGGCCACGTATTTTCCTTTTGCGGTTTTAAATAGGTCTTTAACTCTTCCAGTGATTTTCAAAAATCCTTCTGAATCAACCTGCCCCTGATCCCCCGTTCGCAAATATCCGTCTTGGATCGCTTCTTTTGTGAGGCCTGGCTCTTTGTAGTAACCCATCATTGTAGAATGGCTTTTTACCAGGATTTCGCCCGTTTCGCTGATTTTTACGTCAACTCCGGGAAATGGCTGACCGACGCAGCCGATTTTAACTCGGCTTCTCACTGTATAATGAGAATACGAAAAATTTTCAGTCATCGCGTAGCCTTCTTGGAGATTGAGCCCAAGTTTTTTATACCAGCGCATGAGATCCGGAGCGCAAGCTGCGGCCCCGGTGATTATGTCATGCGCATGGTAAAGGCCAAGCTGAGATTGAATCTTCTTTCTGATAAACGCAGAAAGAACGGGGATCGATAGCAGGAGGCTTAATTTTTTCTCGGGCATTTTGGCTAAAATTCCGGATCTAAATTTCTCCCAAATCCTAGGCACGGCTAGAAAAATAGTGGGCTTCGCAGCTTTAAGATTTTGCGCAAAAGTCTCAAGAGATTCGGCAAACCACACTTCTCCACCACAGTACAAACTACAGGTTTCAACGAGAAGCCTCTCAGCTACGTGAGAGAGGGGGAGATATGAAAAAAAGCGATCTTTAGGATTGAGTCCGATCTCTTTCATGTCCATGACCCTGCTTGCAGAAAATGAGATAGCATCAAAATTATGCATGACGCCCTTGGGGACTCCCGAAGTCCCGGAAGTATAGATTAGAGTGGCTAGTTCATTGGTTCGCCGTGAAGGGGATTCCTGGAGTGGCTGGACATTTTCAATGACTTGGTCCCAGTTGTTAAATTCGGTGGGCGACTGATATGGAAATGAAATGCAGCTAATATTTTTTGATATCCCGCTTTTGATCCCACCCCAATCATCGAGTTTTCCCACAAATATAAGCTTAGCTTCGCTGTGTTCGAGAATTTGTTTAACCGTATTGGCAGAAAGGTTTGGATAAAGTGGCACAGAAACATGGCCTGCCATCCAAATCGCCAGGTCTGACATGATCCAGTGTGCGCAGTTTTTAGAAAGGATCGCGATCGCAGAGCCATCTGGAAAGTTCATCTCTCGAATTGCGGCAGCCATGCGTCTGACTTGATTTGCAATTTGTTCCCAGGTGTAATCCCGAAACTCGCCTTTGAGAGGTTGCTTGAGGTAAACTTTCTTCGGACTTGTCTTCTCCCAATGATAAAGCATTTCTAAAGGGAGTTTGTCTTTCGAATGAGTGCTATGAGTTGCCATGGGTCATTTCTCCAAGGTTTAGGATACATTCTTCGATTCACGGGTGGCAAGTCGATATCCAGTTAGTGCAGCTAGGGGGTTTGGAGCGGTATTAAGAGATCATTTTGCTCGCAATTGAGTTTAGATCTAGTTTCTTATGAAGAACGAGCATCGTGCTCTTCCGCGCTCATGTCGCATCCGTGCGACGCGCGAATCTTCATAAGAAACTAGATCTAAACTCAATTGCGAGTAAAATGATCTTTTAATACCCCCCTAGCTGCACTAGGTGGACATCGTCTGAATCACGCGGTGAGGATAGGGAATTGAGATTTTTTCTTTTTCAAACTCACGGTGAAGCATCTTGATGAAATCATGTCTCAGCGCTCCGCCCTCTGCGTAAGTGCGTGCTCGCAAGGTTACCGTTAAATCGATGCTGGATTCGCCAAATTTTACGAAGCGAAAACTGGGGGTTGAGCTTGAGACTCCGGAAGGGGACGATGTGAGAATATTTTTGGCGACAATTAAAGTAACCTTTTCTACGCGATCCAGATCGCTCCCGTAAGCCACGCCTAAATCAATATGAACATTTGTTTCGGGGCTCGGCAAATCAAAGTTAGTGAGTCGGGAATTTGCAACCTTAGTGTTAGGGAGCACAATGAGATTATCAGCAGGAGTCAGGATATTTGTACTCCTCCACCCCACGCGAGTAACCGTACCTTCAACCCCGTCCTCGAGGCGAATAAAATCTCCAATGCGCAGGGGCTGATCTGCCATGAGATAAAGTCCGCTAAAAAAATGCCCGAGTGTTTCTTGAAGCGCGAGTGCGATAGCGACAGAGCCGACGCCTAAGGAAGCCAGGATCGGAGTGATGGAAATTCCAAATGCGTCTAAAAGGATCAGAGTTCCCACCGAATAAACGACTCCTCGAAAAATCATAACCATCCAAGAGCGCGTTCCAGACGAGACCGAATCAGGGAGGAGGTCGGATTTTACAAGCGCCGATCCAGAGCGGTCCATAATCCAAAGGCCGATGAGAATCAGAGAAACTTTTATTCCAATGAGTGAGATTGGATGTTTTTGAACCGACTCGGGTGCAATGGAAACAGCAATTGCATAGGCGAGGATTAGACCAAGAACGCGTACGGGGGCACGAATTACGTCTAGAACCGCGCTATTAGAAAACCTGCCTGAGTCGGGAGTCCATTTTGATATTTTTCTGGTCAAAATTTTCTGTGTGGCCCAATACAAAAAAAGGGTCACAACAAAAACAATTGCCGGAATAAACCATTGAGTAAGTGGATTCATTTATAATGATCTATACTTCCTTAACTGGCATCGGGCAAGCGGGCAGCGGGGCGGGGATTTGGCAGCAGACTATAGTTAAAATAATTTAAAAATAATATATAACATATTGAAATTAAACATTTTTAATAAAGATTGCGACATTATATATAAGGACGTAATATGAGATTTAGGAGCCTGAGCGGATGACAAATTTGACGGCGCAAATCATGAGGCAGGCTTTGCAGCAGCTAGACGCACTTATAGTAGCTGAAAAAATTTCGCAAGATGTCTCGCTTATCGTTGGCGGTGGCGGAGCGATGATCCTGGCGCATGGATTTCCGCTGGCAACGACAGATATCGACGCCATTCCGCGCGGGATGAGCGTTTCCGAAATGGATCCTTTGGTAAAAAAAGTCGCGCACGAACTAAAAATTGCGCCGGACTGGTTGAACCCCTATTTTTCTACGTTTGCCCATACGTTGCCTCAGGGCTATGGCGATCGCTTGATTGAGGTTTTTAAAGGAAAAAAACTTCGAGCATTAGCCTTGGGAAAAGAAGAAATGCTGATCATGAAGTGTTTCGCGCATCGACAAAAAGACGTGGGTCACGCAAAAGCTTTGATAAACAAGGGAGCAAATGTGTCGTTCGTAGAAGATCATATTGAAAGCTTAAAGAAAAAAAACATACCCGGCAGTGATCAGGCGCTCGACTTCTTGGATGATATTGTGGAGTAAAGATGAAGGGGTTGAAAGAAATTCCTAGCGATACGACTTTATCTGGGGCCTATTCGGTTTTACAAAACTCCTCGAAGACTCCCTCGCTTCGTGAAATCGCGTTGTGGAGTCAATGGAGCCGGTTTGATCCCAGGCTGGGAGAGCTTCTGGTAAGCTGGATCGCCAAGCATTGGAGGGAAATACCGCCCCAAAATTTAAATGAACTTATTTTTCAGCAACCCTGGCCCGAAGCCGTTGGGGTATTGATTGAAAATGTAAAAATCTTGCTTCCCAAGAAAGATCTTCTCTTTAATCATTGGTCCGCCTGCGTAATGTCTGGAGTTTCTCCCGCCCCGCATGAGCAGTTTTTTATAGGATTAAGAAAATTTGCGGGCCTTCAGATGAAAGACGATGCACTTTATCCCATCAATCCTTATAAAAAGTGGGGTTATTTGGGGCGCGAGATTTTGGTCAATAAGGCATCCTCAAAAAAAATGCCGACGCTTCTTTCGAAAAAGCTTCGATTTGAGAAGTTAAAGAAGTTACTCAAAGAAAAGAGGCGAATTACAGTTGCTGATTATCGGGAATTTTTGGACTTTACGATTTCGCAAAGGCAAGCTGAAAGAGACCTTAAAAACTACCCAGGTTTGAAATCCTTAAATAAAACTCGAGCCAGATTTTACGTAAAATCCTAAATAATGTTAAACCCTTGTGGATAAGACTTGCGGCCCAACTCAAGGCGTTATATGAGACTATGAGTTTATTATTAATTTATTATAACCGCTGAGCTTTGTCTGGCGGGCATTTTGGGGAGTTTACTATGAATCAGTTTTTTTTATTCTTGCTCGTTGGATCTTTGTCGGCTCTTCCAGCATTCGCTGCGCCTAAGAAAGAAAAGATCGATGGTGTTAATTTTTACTGCGTCAACCAGGTTCGGGGCGCATTGATTCGTAATTTTGCGACCGAAAATGCCGGTGATTCTGAAGCCATTGCGAAATTTCGCGAGGAGGCTCGTGCCACCCCTACTTTTTCTTGCCGAGAAAGAGATCATCGTAATGTTGAGCAACTCAGCTGGTGTGATGGCTCGGCTTGTTTCGGCGCCACGGCTACTTTAAAAAATGGAATTTGTACTGTTACTGATCTTTGGACTGGTCAAGATGATGGCGATGCTGTGGATGAAGATGTTCATGCCAAGAGCTGCTTAGTCAGATCTGATTTTTAATTTCAGGCAATCGGTTCAGTTGCCAGTTTCGGACGCCTGGGACGGCTGCCTTAACTTAGATACCTCTGCACGCTCGTGCATTTTTTTTGCATTACATTCTTAGTAAGTAATTTCGTACTTTCGTATATGGAATAGTTCTTTATTAAATGAATTGATCTCAGCTGGTTTGGGAGTTGATATGAAGTTTTTTTTTCAAAAATCTCCAACTAATGATGGGTTTACCATTATCGAAGTCCTGATCGCCGGTGGTCTTATGACTGTCCTGATGTTGGGTTTCGCTTCTATGATGAAAAATCAACAAGATCAGATTCTGGCTCTTCGAATCGTTTCAACTCGTGATCATTTAAGAAATCTTGCTGATCGCTATATTTCGTTACCTGTTGCAATAGAAACGAGTTTGGGCGCTTCGACTTACTCAGGCAATCTAATGCTTAAAACTTGTATGCAGGGCAACGCTCCCTCTGCGAATGCGTGTCCAAACGGAAGTACCGGAGTATTTCCAAAATGCTGCGTGGCTGGTACCTATGATTTTTTCTTGAGTGACCCAGCTGATCTAAATAAGACCAGTTTTTTCTCAGGAACGTCTGCTACACCTACCCGATATGATGTGGATGGTGCCATTTGTAATGTTAGGGTTGCAGAATTAGAACATGAAAACAATATAGGGTTCGATGATCTATTTATTAAGAATGCGTTTGCACAAGCTCGTCGACGGAGGTCTTTACTTCCTCCACGCTGTATATTTGAACTTGCATCTTTTCTTCAGACGGAGTGTCAGAACGGGGATCCAACCTGTGAAACAGCCTATATTGTAAGCACTAAATATCGGTTGCAATTGGTTCCCGGAATTCAACCTCCGGCTGGCCCTGTTTTAAAAACAATCGAACCAAATTTTGTTGCACTTGGTGGGGGGAGCGGCGGATCTTTAACATGTGTTCAGGTGAGTAATACTGTTAGGACGTATAATTCTGAACCAGCGAATACAGGTGGTATGGCTTATCTTATTAGGGCGACGGTGAGTTGTGCAACGGGTTACACGATGGTGAGCTGCGGAGGTGAGCGAAACACAGTTTTAGGGTATATTGCGCCAAATGGCTATATCGGTGCTGTTGTCACTTCTTTCCCTCCGAGCCAATATATTGATGCCGCTGGAACGTGTATTGCTAAAGGAAGTGTTCTCTTACAAGCTGGTACTTCTGCATTGCTTAGTCAGTTACAAAATTCCACTGGGTATCCGAATCCTCCGCAAGGATATGTAACCGCAAAGGGTGTTTGTTGTAGATCGAATTAGGCAATCAGGCACTCGGGCAACCTGGGCAATCGGTTCAGTTGCCAGTTTCGGATGCCTGGGACGGCTGCCCGGTGCCGGATGCCTCAACTCATATACCGCTGAACACTGACCACTTTTCCTTGAATCGCATTTTCAGCACCGGCCCGAAGCTCAATCGGCTCAAACCTGGAATTTGCTGGGAGTAACCGTATTCGCCCTTGTTTCTTCTCTAAATATTTTACTGTCGCCTCACCATCGATTGTGGCTACGACGATCTCGCCGCTCTCCGCGTGATTTTGTTTTTTCACGATGACGTAATCACCATCCAAAATCCCCGCTTCGATCATACTCTCGCCTTTGACCTTTAGTGCAAAGAGCTCGCCCTTGATTCGTGCGGGGACTGAAACGGAACCTTGCATGTCCTCTATCGCTTCGATCGGTTTTCCGGCCGGTACGGCGCCGAGTATAGGAACGTCGAGAGAGCCGCTTCGATAAGCGAGCCTGATTCCACGCGCCTGGCCTTCTTCTTTTTCAAGAAAACCTTTTTTAATAAGCGCGCGCACGTGATCTTGCACCGTGCCTACTGCGTCGTATCCAAAAAAACGCGCGATGTCGCGAAACGTAGGTGGACGCCCGAAACGTGAAATCTCACGTTCGATGAAGTTCAATACTTCCGCCTGCTTCTGTGAAAGTTTGTTTTGCTCAGACATCGTTTCGTCTCCTTTTTGACACTTCTTTTTCGTAGGTTCCAGTATTTTTTTCGCGAGGAAACTGGACACCATACATTTGTATGGTTACCCTAAAAATAAGAAAGAATCAAATTTTATGAAGCTCATCACAACCCCACAGAAGCAAGCCACAGAGCAGGATTTAACGGCGATTC
>CAYJBA010000036.1:0-12294 GCA_964367865.1 uncultured Bacteriovoracaceae bacterium
GCTTTCCAATTCTAATTTTCCTAGAGGAGCGTCGTCCGAAAAGATCAGAGTTAGGTCTACGGCAAGTTCGAGTAACCCCAGCGCAGGGGTTTCCCACAGTCGGTTTTCGAGTGTGACGTAGGCATGGTGGCCTTCGTCATGGGGAGGTTTTAGGGTTTTCCAGTAATCGTAAGTTTCTGCCAACAACATCGCGATATCGGTCTCGATCACTGTAAAGGTGTATTGACTCATGAGGTAGGAGTAGATGACATTAAAAAATTCACGGTTGCGGATGATTGAGGGACGGTCTCGTGAGCCACAGACGTAACCGGCGAAGCCGGCACGAATCGTAGCGAACTCTTCGTCGGTATTATAGATTCCTAGGCTGATCGAATTTTCTAAAATCTCATTGATCTCCGAGGCTGCCACACTGGGACTTATGGGCATGATCAATGCCGGCACGCGGTAAGGACATAGGCGTCGCTCAAGGCGCTGCCAGAGGTCCCCCTCGCTGCCATCTGGACCTATAAGGATAGTCCGAACTGTATTCGGGAGAAAAATCTCTAGGAGCCGCAACTCTTTATGATCAAACGCGCCGAATTCAACAAAGCACATTTTCGGAGCCCCGAGGGCCAGGTATTCCTTGAAAGAGTCCTCCGTCGGGGCCCATTGAATTTGTTTCCAATCCTTAGCAAGGTATCTAGATATATCTTCAATCCAGGTCGAATTTCCAACCAGTAGCACCGGGATCGAACGCGACTCTAAATAAGAATTGGTATATTTGATACTCGGGCTCATGATGCAATATCCTCCGAGTTACGAACAGCTCCGATAACCTTAAACACTTCTATAAAGCCTTTTCGGCCTTTTACGAAACTGCGAGGCACCTGTTTGAGCACAAATTCGTCTCCGAGATATTGGGCCAGTTCATTGCTGATGAAAATTTCTCCTGCGTTTGCAATCGACTGAAGCCTTTGTGAAATATTGACACTGTCACCAAACAGAGTGTTAAAATTTTTGTTCAGCACAAACAGGTTAAGACTTGATGCCTCTCCAAAATGGCCACCAAATCTAAACTTTACGTTTCCGACGCCTCTCTCTAAAAGGCGTTTGTTGAGTTCGGGCACGGACTCAGCTAGATCCCAAAGAATGCGAGCCGTTCGAAGTGCTACACTCTTTTTATCCTCTTCGCCAATACTCATGCATTCTAAAAGGTAAGCGTCTCCGTAAAAGCCTCGAACTTCGCCTTTGTGCTTTTGCGCCGCATTTGAAACCCATCTTGCAATTTCATTTCCGAGTGTCTCGGCCCGAATCGAATCCAGCCTCTCAATGAGAGTTGAAAACTCTTTTTGATCAAAATAAATAAGTCCTCGATCTGCTTTTGCTGAGTATTTTTGCTCAGTCGATTCGAGATTTTGAGTCACTAAAGAGTGAAGGTGAGGGTCCATTTTTTCAACCAAGGCTCTAAATCGATTTTCGACATCACGACGTAAGCTACGATCGCGTATGAGAGTCATGTTTGTCCAAAGGACTTGCGAAAGTTGATTCATGTAAGGGATGTCTTGACGGCTAAAACCGACGCCCGCAGCGGGATCAGACAGTAAAATGAGATAGGTCGGCGTCCGCGTGATTGGAACTGGTATGGCCACGCAGGAGCTCGTTTCCCACATTTTGCCTCTTCTAGTTTTATTATTTGTAATAACGACGCGGCCCAAGTGAATCGCCTCTTGAATATGGTCATGGTCATTGGGATCAACCAGACTTCCGGTGCTTTCTTCGGCGATTCCGCTCAGTCCGCATACTTCATAAACGCCTTCAGAAGTCGCTCGAACAATACTTGCTCTCTTGACTCGCATCGCGCGACGTAACATTTTAGCGAATTGATTCATTTCCAATTCGGCAACTTCGCCAGAGGCAAGGGCCATTACACTTCGTTTTACGCGCTTGATTCGAGTAAATTGGAGTTTCCATCGATCGAGAAACTCAATATGTTCTACGATCGCCTTGATCCCTGCTAATGACAATGCCCAGAGAAGGGCCGTAAGCGGAAAATCCAACGTTGCTAATACCATAGTCGCGATTGGGGCAAAGTACTCGATGCGATTCATTAGAGATTTGTGAAGCGTAGAAAAATCCAAAATAGGAAGCAGCAGTGTAGTTAAAAACGCATAGCCCAACATATTTTGGGTATCATATTGGTATCTAAGCCCAAAATAAGCAGAGAGAGCCGAAAACAACATACAGAGTAATAACGATGCACGCCTATATTGGCTGGTAAACCGCGATCGAGACGCCCGAGTTGAGCTCAGAAGGTAAAGGCCCCAATAAAAAACAATTTTAGACGGAGCTTCTAACGCCGTTCCCCAGACGTAAGACCAGTTGCGAGGAATATCGGATAAAAAGAGCAAGTAAAAACTCGAGGCCAGTGTTGCTCCACCGATTAAAATATGAATCGTAAAGCGTCTCCGAGTGAGAAAATAGGCGAGAAATAAAAAAAATCCGCAGAAGGCAAGAAATAGAGACTCCACTAGAGGAATTTGCCTTTTACGATGCCAATCTTCGTTGCGCAAATCCTGAAGAAAGTGAACCGGTGCGATGATCGGGGTGCCCATGGATAGCCCCGAATACCGATTGGGTTCTCCCTCGATTTCTAAATTAATTTCGAGTTCGGTGGTATTTAAATCGCGATCGTCAAAGGTGATGATCGGACCAATTGAACTGTAATTTGAGCCAGTGACTGGAGCGATCCGATTATTGATTTTTGCCCGAAGTCGCCCGCCCAGGGAGGGGAGATAAACTCCAGTGGGATAGGAGTCAGCAAATGGGATTAAGTTCGTAGCCACTTTTACAATGAGTTCACCGTTGCAACAGGGTGTGCCGCTCGGAAGTTGGTCTCGCAGCGAACGACCCGCCGTGATTGTATAGGTTTTCGCGGGTACTCCCTGCGGTTTAAATTGCCATTGTTTAATTTCAACTCGAGGTAAAGCTCTTTGATCGGGAGGGGAATACTCGAATCCCCATACAAATAGCGGCCAGCCCAAAAGCAGGGTGAATAGGATTTGAATTTGAGGTTGAAATCTCATCTTCATTGATTCTCGTTTTTAGCTATTACGTGCGCCCGTTCTTACTCATTACTTTTCGGAATTTATGAGTCGAATCTTAGGGTTATATTAAAATATTATCGCCTAAGACGAGGAGGTGACACGGTTGAGGTGCAAATGTGAAGCGTCAATTTAATACGCAACGTCATTTGCTAGAAAATTAGACTTAAAAACTGCGACTTGACGCATCCCTCTGGCTCTTTTTCTTTGCAGATCCAAAAAATCAGCGTTATTCAGAAAGTCACCTTTTTGTTTAATGCTACGGTGCGTAAAGCCACGAGTGGGGGCCCTTTTGTTAGAACTCATGCCTGCAGATACTGCGGGACTAATTCAACGCTTAGATCTTAGAGTTACCTCGAAGAATCTTCCGCGTGCGGTCGAAAACCAATTAAATGACGCTTTTTTGGTGGGCGGAAAAAAAGTGAGACCTGCCCTTTGTTTTTTAATGGGTCAGTTAATGGGCCTGAGCGCCGAAAAACTTACACCCTACGCTCGTGCCGCTGAACTTACACACATGGCTTCGATCGCTCACGACGACGTGATTGACGAAGCCGATCGCAGAAGAAATATGCCGTCGCTCAATTCTGCGACCTCGAATGCGGCAGCTGTGCTCGCTGGAGATCTCCTTTTAGCCCGAGTCATGAGTGAAATATCGTCTCTTGGTAATCTTTTAATTATTCAAGACCTCGCTAATGCGGTCGAAGACTTGGTAACCGGCGAGCTACTACAACTCGAAAATCGTAAAAAGACCGATATTACTTTTTCAGCGCTAGAAAGAGTCTCGTCGCTGAAAACCGGGAGTCTCATGAGCTGGTGTTGCACAGTGGGAGCGAGACTTGTCAATCGTAGTGACGAGTTAACCCACGCGGCTCAACTTTTTGGTGAATCTCTTGGAATTGCTTTTCAGATGATTGACGACATTTTAGATTTTGAGGTTACAAGCGAAAAGCCATTCGCACAGGATCTGCGTGAAGGACTTGTTAATTTTGTCGTAGCCGAGCTGATTCATGGTGATTCCACATTGGCTTCTCCTGTTTCAAAAATTCTAGGCAGTCCTCAGCCGGGAGTGTGGCCCTGGACGGATGAGCAACTCGCAATCGCGAAAGCAGAAGTTCGCACAAAAGCTTCTGAGCGGCTCGCAGATGCGCGCAAAAACTTAGATACGATTCGAACACTTTCTGGTGCAACGGGTCCGAGCTCTGATCATGCGTTGCAGTCTTTAGAGGCCGTGCTGTCATTTCTTTCTCTTAGGATTGTTTAGATTATCGGGAGTCATACGTTGCTCAAATTGCATTCTCACATAAAAATGTCCGATACGGACGCGAGTGGTAATATTTTTTTTGCAAACATCTTTCGGTTTATGAGCGATATTTACGAAGATTTTTTACGCCGTGAGGGATTCAATATTCAAGAATCAATGACTAAGGAAAAAGTAGCGATTCCTTTTGTTCATGCTGAGGCCGACTACCAACGACCTTTGGTGCTAGGGGATGAAATTGAAATTCAGCTCGAGTGCGAGGAGATGGGAAAAACTTCATTTCATCTTTTGACTCGCATTTATAAGAAAACCGGAAAGAAAACCGGAAAGAAAACCGGAAAGAAAACCGGAAAGAAAACTAAGCTTGAAGCCGCTCAAATCAGAACGATACATGTTTGGATGGATTTAAAAAATAAAAAGAAAAAGCCGTTTCCAGGTAGCTTTAGAAAATCACTTGAGAAGATTCTTGCGAAAAATGTTTTTCGGCAAGGACCGAAAGCGCTCGTCGATTAGGTTTCAGGCCTTGAGTCTCCGGACCCTCAGGCCAGTTCAAATATCGGATCGGAATTTTAAAACGGGGCAACGTCTGGGCGAGTTGCTCGCTCCACAGAGCTGCACTGTGGTCTAGCCATTCTGAGCAGCGTACGAAAGCTACGGGACGGGCCCCGTATTCGGGATCAGACACGGGGACCACGACGGATTGCCTGACTCCCAATACGTGCGAAAGCGCATTTTCTATTTCTTCGGGCTGAATATTTTCACCACCAGAAATAAAAAGGTGATCCAACCGCCCCCGTATATCAAGTCCGCCATCCTTTTGGAGTGATCCGAGATCACCCGTGCGGAACCAGCCGTTAGGATCAAGAGGTAAATCTAAATGATGGCCTGAATTCCAATACCCAGAAAAAAGTGTTGGGCCTTTAACCAATATTTCGCCAGAAGAGTCTACCTTTAGTTCTCTGTGTTTTAGGAGAGTGCCAGAATGAAAAGCGAAGTTACCTGGTTTCGTAGTCGTTACTTGAGAACTCATTTCCGTGAGGCCATAAGTCGAGGCGATCGGCCAACCTAGCTCGAGTGCGCGGCGAAGGAGTTGAACTGATAGCGGAGCGCCTCCGATTAATGCACACTTAAGCGCGAAAGGGCTAACAGATGTTTGCACTGTTTCACCTAAGATTCGAAAAAGCTGAGTAGGAACAAGGGATATATGGGATATCGCGCTTTTACTGAGATCCTGAACCGAATAGGGATTCATTTCATCGGGCAACACGACTGTTGCGCCGCTCAAAAAACACCTGAACAATATTGCGAGTCCACCTACATGATAAAGAGGAAGGTTGAGAAGCCACCGATCGCCTTTTTCGAGTCCAATGTGTTCGTTCGAACCCATAGCGCTAAGAATATGTTGAATTTGAGAGTGGAGGGCAGCCTTTGGAACCCCGCTGCTTCCAGATGTAAATAAAAGTGTCGCCGGTTGCCTAAAAGAACTTTCAGCAAAGGACGCAGCAAGCACAGATCGATTGGGAATCAGGGACTCAATCATCGCGGGTTCGAGCCAGCGGTGTAGGCCTAGTTGTTTTCGCTGGGCAAGCACCAAGCCTTGCGGCAACCAAATGCTGAGGGGGGCTGCAATGGCTTGTTTTCTAAAAAGCGCAAAGAGCAGCGCGATGAGTCGCCAAGAGTTTGAATACTGAAAGCTGACAACGGCGCCATCTTGAATTCCTAATTGAGATAAGTTTTGACAGGTTTCAGAGACAATTCGATCCAGTTCATCATAAGTAATCAGAGAGCTGCCCCATTGAATTGCGGTTAGATGAGGATTACTCGCGGCTGCCTGCTGAATCAAACAAAGTGGAGACTTCACGGGGTTACTCGGTGAGTGTTTTCGTGCGTTTCATACACGAGTTGTAGCTGATCGATGCAGGGTACGAGTCGGTTAGGCAATTGATTAATCGAGATTTCAGACGAAAAAGGCGGATAAAGCGGGACCTCCAAAATATCAGACCTCAGCTCAGAGTAGGGATCTAGGCCGATGGCATTGGGTGCAGAAATCAGAAAATTGAGCTGGAGTAAGTGAAACGTGCCCACACCTGTTTCATAGAGTGAACTCAAAATGGGCTGAATTTGATTTACCTCAGCGGCGGCAATCCAGTTTCTAATTCGAGTGTGACTCCCTAATACAGTGGGTTTAATAATCCAATGTGTAGCCTGGATGGATTGTACCGCGGACTGGCCCCTTCGAAGAGATTCGTCCAGAGCAACGTTGAGTTGTGATTCGTTTACAAATGTATTGATATCTTCAAATCGATCTACTGGCTCTTCCATAAATTCGATCGGACAATTTTTAATCTGCATTGCGAATGAGAGTGCCTGTGAAAGATTCCACCTCCGATTGACATCGAGTCTTAAGGGGCTGCCTCTGAACTTCTCGGATATAGCCCAAATAAGCGATGCTTCCTCGCTAGGGGAGCGTTCGCCGATTTTCACTTTAAGGGTGCAAGCAGAGTGACTCAAATAGATCTGATGGGCCTGGTCCAAGATTTCTTTTGAAGTTCCAGACAGAAGCCGCGCAATTTTTAAATCGGATTGTGCGACGATTCTATTTTCAAATAGTGAAGAAAATCCAAAAGAAACTGAAGGGTGCCATGAATCCATTTTCTTCGAAAAGTCAGGATTGAGACGAAGAGCAGTCCAATTTTTTAAAATCTCTATGGACTGGACTTCTGCCTCGACTAAAGTCTCATTGCTGTATCCAGGGAGCGGCGCAATTTCTCCCCAAGATGAAAAAGAGGGATTCTCCGTCAATGAAACAAGTAATCCCTGTCTACGGCGGAGAGTTTTGCTGCCAATTACGATTGGCTTGCGAAGGGGTAGGTCATACCTGTAAAGTTTAAGAGTTTCTTTCAAAAAATCACCCAACCAATTGAAAAAAGTGCACTTTCTATAAAGAGCAGTCGTGCCGTTGATCCCAAAAGGGGGTTCAGGCTTTTGCCTGCCGCCCCTTTTACTAAAATCTCAGTTAAAGGATTTATGGCTACGATGAAGAAAACCAAAGGCGCAGCAAAGGCAAGCGGATGTCTGCCATTTCGATAAATCAGGATCAGTGGAATCAAAGTTGCTCCGGCAATGCAAAGCCCATATTCGATTCTAGCGAAAGTAGGTCCAAAACGAACAGCAAGAGTCTTTTTACCCACACGTGCATCGCCCACAACATCTCGCAAATTATTAACTGATAATATGGCGACGGAGAGAAGTCCCGGAGCCAGCCCCGCCCAAATCGCGGTGGTTGAAAATCGAAGAGTCTGGACGTAATAAGTGCCAGCTACAGCAACCGGTCCAAAAAAAATGAGAACAAACAAATCTCCTAATCCCAAGTAGGCGAGGGGATAGGGACCCGCTGTGTAAAGAACGCCGCACAGAACGGAGATCAGTCCAATGATGACAATAGTCGTTCCTCCCCGCCAAACCAAATAGGCGCCGATCCCTATTGCGATAAAAAAAGCAATACCAGCCGCGCTACGTACCCGTTTGGGATTAATGAGGCCAGCTTGGGTGACCCTGATCGGACCTAAGCGATCGGCGGTATCAGCGCCTTTAATAAAATCCATGTAGTCGTTAGTTAGGTTAGTCCCCGCCTGAATAGCTAATGCTCCCAAAAGCGCTGCACAAACTGCGAGGAGATGAAACTGACCATCGGCATGTGCAAGTGCAGCACCGATCAGAATCGGAGCGAAAGAGGCCATCAATGTTTTTGGTCTGAGGGCTTGAATCCAAACATTCATGGGTGTTGATCTCAATAGGTTAAAGCCTAGGGGCGCTTTGGAAACTGCCAGAAATTAGGCTTTCTCTTTTCAAGATAGGCGTTTTTTCCCTCTTGGGCTTCTTCGCTCATGTAATAGAGGAGCGTTGCGTTTCCAGCTAGCTCTTGAATTCCCGCTTGGCCGTCACAATCAGCGTTGAGCGCCGACTTCAAGCAACGTAGCGCAAGTGGAGAATGAGAGAGCATCTCACGGCACCACTGAACAGTTTCATTTTCGAGCTGCTCGTAGGGTACAATTGTATTGATTAAACCCATATCGAGTGCTTGTTTTGCGGTGTACTGGCGACAGAGATACCAAATCTCTCTCGCCTTTTTCTGGCCTACGATACGTGCCAGATACCCCGCACCAAATCCACCGTCGAAAGAGCCTACGCGTGGACCTGTTTGGCCGAAGATCGAATGATCAGCTGCAATAGTAAGATCACACACGAGATGAAGAACATGTCCTCCGCCCACAGCATATCCTGCGACCATTGCCACGATGGGCTTTGGGCAGCTGCGAATCTGTCTTTGAAAATCCAAGACGTTCAAGCGATGCACTCCAGTCGAATCGACATAACCGGCGTCGCCCCTAATTCTTTGATCGCCGCCCGAGCAAAAAGCATCCCGCCCCTGCCCGGTCAGAATGATCACTCCCACGCGCTCGTCGTTTCGGGCATCCTCAAGCGCTTTCATCATTTCCATAACAGTCTGCGGTCTAAATGCGTTTCGTACTTCTGGACGGTTAATCGTAATTTTAGCGATCCCCTCAGCCTTGTGGTAAAGAATATCGCCATACTTACCCGCTTCGCTCCAATCGATAAAATTCATAGCACTTGTTCCTCTCCGTTGAGTTTAGACTTTAATAACAGACTCATTTCTCTATGTAGTCGAACGTTTTCGGCCCTAGAAGTGGTCACTTCAATAAGTGTGGGGCCGGGGCGACATAGGGCTTCTAAATAAGCCTTGCGAAATTCCAAAACGGATCTCGGCGAAAAATAAGGAATTTCAAATGTAGCCGCTGCGCTTTTAAAACTTAAACCATGCGGCGTCGTAAAGTAGGGTTCAAAGACGTCAGTAGTTTCTGAAATGGGCAAGAACGAAAAAATTCCGCCGCCGTCATTATTAATAGTCACGATGACGAGCGGCTGTGTGCAGGCGCGAACCACCGCAAGTGAATTTAAATCATGTAAAAGGGCGAGATCCCCGATGAGGAGCGTGACGGATCGTTGAGAGGCCCGAGAAACTCCCGATGCCGTGGCAAGCGTGCCATCAATTCCACTCGCGCCACGATTTGAAATGATCTTTGGGTATTGTGATCTTTGAATCGAAAAGGACTCGTAATCGCGAATGGGCATACTCGAGGCAAGAATCACGGTACTATCACTCGGCGCCAACTCGCTCAGGTCATGGGCCACTCTAGGTTCTGTGAGTTCCATTCGGCTTTGAAACCAGACGTTAGAAAAGCGCGCAGTTGTTTCGTTTAACTTAAGCCATTTGCGGGTCCAAGACGATGGGGGCCGCGGTAAAATCATTTGACCGAGAAGCGCGCAGGTTTCTTCAATATCGCCTACGCAGCGGGTGCGAATCTGATGGTCAGGGTCGAGTCTCGACTCTGAGTTTTGAATCTTTACGTAAACGCGAGGCCTAGAAGCGGCAATCCACTGCTGAATACGTTTTGAAGTGAGTTTTCCACCAATATGTAAAACCGCTTGTGGTTGAAGCCCCGGCCAAAGGTCGCGCTCCTGCAAAAGTAAATCTGCGAGATGTATAGTGAGACCTGAGTTGGATTCCTGTCGAAAACCAGAAAGTACATCCGGAATGACTGGCCACGAAAGTCGCGATAGAAGAGCTCTCAAAGCGAATGGTTCAATTTGATTTGAAAGTTCACCCAATACTACAACGCCATCTGAAACGGGATCTAACTCTCGAGCGATGGACTTTAAGCTTTCATGGGCTGGGGAAGTCACAGACGGAGATTCTTTTGTAAAAGGTGCTGCTCCTTCATAATAATCCTGAACGAACGTAGGTATTCTTAATTGATCAACTACGGTGGGGGCCAAAGGCTCTCTAAATAAGCAGTTCAGATGAACCGGACCTGGATTGCGACCTTTCGACCGAGACACAAGCTGTGCAGCCGTAGTTAATACAAGGGTCGGAGAAATCTCGGGAGTGGGACAAGGAAGTTCATTAAACCATCTCACGTACTCACCAAAAATTTTAGACTGATCTACTGCTTGATTGGCCCCACAATCGCGCAATTCTGGTGGACGATCCGCAGTGAGAATAACGAGTGAAATCCGAGAGGCAGAGGCTTCAATCACTGCCGGAAATAAATTTCCCACGGCGGTGCCGGAAGTTGTGATGCAAGCAACTCCCTGGCCTGAGGCGCGAGCATAACCCAAAGCAAGAAATCCAAGCGCGCGTTCGTCCCAATGTATAAACGCTTTTGCTTTTGGATTTCTTGCCACGGCCGCTGCAAGTGGAGCAGAGCGTGATCCGGGCGCAATACAAAAGTAGGTCACGCCCTGGCGGATCAGTTCTTCGATCAGAAGGTCTGTCCACAAATAATTGATATTAGGTGACGGAGATTGAGGTGTCACGAAAAACCTCGACCCGAGAAGCCGAGGGCCTCTTTCATCGAAAAAAGTTTATCATCTAGTTCGTTCCACTCCTGGGTCGCATCCGAGCTGGAGACCAAACCTACACCGGAGTAAGCAATTACTGAGTTACCCTGAGTTCGAGCCGAACGAATACAGACAGTAAAATCGGCGGAATCTGAGTCGGAGTATCCAATTACTCCGCCGTACCAGCCTCGATCAAAGGGTTCGAGTTGCGATATTTGTTGAAGAGCTCGCGGTACTGGGTACCCTGCCAGAGCGGGAGTAGGGTGCAGTAGTTCTAAAAGGATTGAGTCTTGAATAGAGCCCAAGATATCTGCTTCAATTTGTGAATACAGATGCTGAACTGACGGAAGTTTTAAAACCTGCTCTTCGGATGTTACTCTTACATTTGCACAGACCTGATTGAGCCTCTCGCAGATCCAGTCTTTCACAAAGCGATGCTCAAGGAGGTCTTTCGAACTATCGCGCAATTCAAGAGTGAGAGCCTGGTCTTCTGTCGGGTGGGCTGAACGTTTTCGAGTGCCGGCAATGGCATCCACAACTATTTTAGTTCCTTTACGCTGATATAATCGCTCAGGCGAGGCGCCGAAAAAAGATTCGCCCCGGTCTGGAGAAAAGAAAAAGGCATGACATTGGGGTGAACTTTCGCGAAGTCGAATAAAAGAAAGGACAGAATCTGGTTTTGCATCAAAATCAAAATGAATCTGTCGAGCTAAAACTATTTTCTGGACGTTACCCTGGCGAATGGATTCTATGGATTTATTAAAAATGGAACTCCAGAGCGCGCGCTCAGGATTCACAGAGGTTTTCAGAACTGCGGGCAAGTGGTGCGATATTGTTTCAAATGAAAGTAGCGAACGGATCAAATCGATAAGCGATTGGTTCTGACCTTCCGTAACATGGACTCGCAATAGGGACAGCGAAGGAGTCTGATGAATTTCTAACGTAGGTATAAAAAAGAAACGCTCTGGAAACATACTCCATGGAGTGGGTGCTGGTGATCCATGAGCTACAACAGGCGAAAATTTCAGTCCGCCATAGACTCTTGAGGATTTAAATACCGCCGGAACAGACTCGGGCTTTTCGCCAGTCCATGCGGTTCCTAAAGCAAGGATTTCGTTTTGCAACTCCTTGTCGCGCCAGTAAAAGCGGGTTCCGAGTTCACGAAACGAAAGATAGGAGACTGGGTCGAATCGGTCGATTTGCTCCTCCAGAGTGAGTTGCGTTGTGTGAGATTCTGACTCTAGTCTAGTTACAAAAGATTGAAGTGCCGCAGTAAAGTTCATAGAGCACGTTTCTCACCTGAGTAAAGTGTCGCGATTCCAAATGTGAGGGGTCGCGCCCTTATGTGTACAAAGCCGGCTTTGGTCATGAGGGCACAAAACTCATTACCCGAAGGAAAACCTTCAATGGTCTGATTGAGATAACGGTAAGCAACAGAGTCACCCGAGAGCAGGGCGCCTATTTGAGGAAGAACATGCCTTAAATAGAAGAAATAGAAAGTTCGAAAAATCCTATTCCGAGGGGTCGAAAACT
>CAYJBA010000037.1:0-12193 GCA_964367865.1 uncultured Bacteriovoracaceae bacterium
AATGGTCGTTAAAACAACTGCAGTCGTAATGAAAGTAATTGCACCGCCCAAAAGTAGTAAAAAATTGAAAATGCGATCTTCGGCCTTTTTGCGGGTTCGAATAATGACCCAAAAATAGGCAGGCGGCAAAAGCAAGAGGACTGCAAGATAACTATTTTTCAAAAATGCCAAAAAGATTATCAATGCAAGAAAAACAGCATGAAGTGCATGACGAATTTCCGAGTGTTCAAGTAAATCCTCAGGAGTTTGAAAAGTTCTTTTAAAAACCAAATAAACTCCTAGGATTGAGCCTACGACCAGCAAAATAGCCATTAAATTTGGATTTGAAAGAATTACGGATTTCTGTGTCGCAGGAAATACTTCGTATTGAGTTACGATACTCAGCGATGGAAGTAATCGCATGATTCCATAACCCAGAAGGAGTGACGCGAGTAATATACCGATATTCTTCGTTTCGTTTTTGAGTACTACAAGAAGCATTTCGCGCTTTCGGGTGTATAGAGTTGTTTGAAATTTACTGATGCAATATGCAAGAAATGGAATAAACCCCAAAATGTGAAGCAAAGTTACTACCCAGCCGTCCACGTAAAGATGCGAAGAAATTTTCCAATATGAATTATTTCTAAAATCCTCCGGAATTCGAACGAGTGTATCAATGGTTCGCATGACTCGCTCAGCGGCGCGTCCATAGGAAATAAAACTTTCTGGGCGCATGATTTCAGCTACGTCGCCCGGAGTGTGGTGGTACCGGGCCATTTCGTTTGAAAAGTGGTCAGTTTGCCCAACGTAGTTAAAAGCTGGGATTCCTTCCGCTAAAAAAGCTCCATGGTCAGCCGGCGGAATTTGAACTGCACGTTCAATGAACTCGACAATGTTGTCAAAGTCGATAGCCTTAACTCCGCCCACTGAGCGAACGGAGTCGAGAGCAATTTCTCGCAGCCAAAGCGGTGTGTAGCCGTTTTTCAGTCCAGAACAAAGAGTTAAAATTCTTGTTTGATGGTCGGGACCAACAAAATCAAAGTTTTCAGCTGCAACAATTTTATCAGCTCGATCAAAGTTTTTTGCAAAGGCTCGTGCACCCCAAAACGCGCCGAACTCTTCGCTATCCGTTAAGAGAAATAAAAGAGTCCGATCTGAGTTTTCTTTCGAAAAAATTCGAGCAAGTTCTAAAACAACTGCCACTCCTGAGGCGTCATCCATGGCTCCCTCAAGCGTGGTATCAGTCACGTCATAATGCGCCATCGCAACTACAATTTCGTCGGGATGTTTCGTGCCTCGTTTTTCTACATAAATATTTTCAAGATCCGTATATTGCTTGCCTTCAATCACTTCAGAAAACGTCATACTCTGAGGGGTGTAACCGAGCTTTGTAAATTCGGCCTTTAGCCAATCACCCGCACGGCGTCGATTGTCGCTCCAAGTCACGCGTCCAGGAAACTTCTTTGCCAATAATTTCATATTGGCATGAGCGCGCATTGCATCAAACTTGAGAGGTACGCCGCTTAGGGGAAGGGAGTCCGTTTTTCGCAAAGCGAGCCCAAAAAGCACTGTGCCGACTAATAGGCAAATCATGGCGCTGCGAATGAGAATTTTCCAGGGGGTCACGTTCTATTCTTTACCTTTAAATCCTCAAACTAGGCAAAATTTTCTAGTTAATGTAGGTCCAGATTTTTCTCACGCCTTAGTGTCTGATCAGTCTAAGCTATAAGGATACGCACTTTTTGGGATCCCAAGATATAGCGTATCTGAAACCGAGGGGGATAGTTGGATATTTGCCGCGACTTACCTAAACTTTTAATTCGATGGGTACCCGGCCTAGGGTTACTAACTGTACTTTCTATTTTCTCAAGCTGCTCGTTGGGAATGTTTACTGATACAGGTCCTGACAATGATTTGCTGAATCGTCAAAGCTATCGCAGGGTAAATACCGCTTGTGCTGGATTGAGTTTAGCTAGCTCGACCATGGATGTTTCTACATTTCGTAGTCTGCTTCACTGTTTTAATTCGACCGGCGCCCTTCAGGAAATCGAGACTCTTTTCGATAAACTTTCTGATGATGACGTAGGTGTGATCGTCGAAACAATGAACCGCAATTTTTTGAATGACACCAGGCTCCTTTATCAGGTTGAAAATACTTATGCGATTTTAGAAAAAAGAGGAATTCTCAATCCTTCGCTTTCTCAGCTGGGGCGTCTTTTAGAAAATGAAGAATTTATCACGAGTGGTCTTGCACTGGTCAAAGAGGGCTATTCTGGGACAAAACACAATACCTTGCGCGCTATCGAGGAGTTATCAAAAAAAGTAACTCCCGATAACATGGTCGATGTATTAGATTTTGGGCTGACGCTCTCCACTTCCAAGGCATTTTTTGAAATTCACCAGAAAATGAAAGGCAATAGCCCCGCGAATCGAAGCCTCAAAGGAATTACGGAGCAAGTTTCCGAATATTTACGGACTGACATTAGGGATCCTCATCATTTTTCGGTCGGAAAAGAAATACTGAGATCCTATGCGAATGGAAATCTTTTTAAAGTTTTTGATGAAATATTAGGTGTGGAAGAAAAGGATTTAAAAATCGGCGTTGGTCGATTGGCTGCGGTGCTTCGCGCTCAATTGGCTAGTGAGGGAGGCAAGCCGCCGCTACTCGATGATTTAACGTCCTTATTCCATTATTTAGATCGCCCGATTTCCTGCATGAAAGGCGCGCAAAAAGTTTCAAATGCAGATCTTTTCATGTTTGAAGAAATTTCAAGACGAAGTACCGACGATATTGCTTCGTTTATCAAGAGGGATAACCTCCTAACGCTAGTGGGAATGGCGCCCTTTTGTGATTTTCCGCCTCAAATTTCGCAATATTATCCATCGCTCATGAGATTGGCTGACCAAAGTCCTGTGCGACCGGCAATTGACATGATGAAGGCATTTTATCGAATTGAAGGTAAAAGTCCGGATCTCAAAGTGACCCATCCCCTTGCCGAGCTATTTAAGAATTTTCTGGCAGATACTGGAAGCGATCCCCAACTCTATGAGGGAGGAAATATTCCCGGAACTCCGCTAGAAAATACGGCTGGCATTAAGCGGCTCATTCCTATTTTTCAGGAGCTCAATGATCGAGGTGCGCTTGATTCGATTCTACTGGCTAGTGTTTTACCACGAGTTGAAGATCGTCAGCAAATTCAGAGTTTAATCGAATTCATTTTGGCACCGATTCCAGATGTTGGCGGAAAAAGTATTTACGACCTGCTCTCGGACGCGGTTTCTAAAGCCACTCCCAATAATCTCTATAAGTTTGCCTATAGTTTTAGAAGATTTTTCGAAACAGATGAGCCGATGCTCACCGGGACTTTAAGTACTTTAAGAACTGCTTTTTATTCAAACGATGTACATCCTATTGTCGATTTTTTACATTCGACGATGGCTGAAGCCAGTAAAAACGAAAAACTCTATGATGTTCTATTTAAGATGTCTGAACTCCCAGAGTTTGCGCAGACGGTACGTTTGACGTCTGACATGGCGAAGGATGGACGACTTAAAGAACTTCTGGGTGCTCTTGTTACGCTTTTTCATAATTGGGCTCAACACGGGAGCATGCCCATTCAAGAGGGCACGGAGCCTACTTTTCAAGTTAAGCGAAGACATAACTTAGGAAGTGCTGATTTGGCCTTCTTTCCTGTCGAAGAAGAGCCCTCGAGCGCCAACCAAGCCTGCCGTGATCTAGATTTGTCCCAGCCTTTGGATGATTATCACAATCCAAAATTTGAGGCTCAATTCAAAAATTTTGTATTTTGTCTCAATAGCCAAGGTAAATATCAGGAGGTCGCCGATGCACTTACTTTTTTACAGGGACAACCCACGAGTGATCTGAGGACACAGTTTGAACTTCAGATGGATATGATTCGCGCACTCGCTTCCGAGCTCACAACGGCTGATCTGAAATTTATTTCGGAGACTTGGAAGCGTGGCTATGACGACGGTAGGTTTAATGATCTCTTGAGCGGGATTTCACTTTTCGTGACCCGCCCGGTCCATGTGCCTGGCGAGGAGCCGGGGCGTCCTACACTTTTAGATCCTATTCTTAAGCTTGTAAAACCCGCGATGGTGGATCAAGGGGCACATCTAAGAAGTTTGTTAGATTACTCTGGGCATTTGATGCGCAGAGATGACTTTTTTAAACTCTTGGATATTCCGGACTATCTGACCCGTATAGAAGAAAGCGCTCCTGAGCCTGTTACACAACCTGATTTTACTCAGTACGATACAGATCGCATTAAACGATGGGTTTACAATAAAGAGTGCGCAATGAACGGCACGCATCCCGTCGAGGGAACTCAGCAGCTGCGCAGTTACCAAATGATCTCGGATTATCGAGATGCCATTAATTCTTGGGATCTAGTCAATGGACAACCGAGGAGGCGTTGGAACAATGACGAGTTTCGCGGCGGACTAGAGCCGGTTTTCAAAAAAATTGGAGATCCTGCTCAGTCTGTGCCGGAGCGTCCCATACCCGTGGCATTGGCAAATTTTATGCGGTATTTCACGCTCGCGCCTAATCAGCCACCCAATGAGTTTCAGCAGTTTCATATCGAAGATCTTTATCAATGGATGAGAGCCAGATCAGATGATTATCGTATGATCACCTATTATTATCCCGGAGAGAGTATGCGTCGGGCGCGACTGGTGAGTACTTTTGATCGAATGGATCTCATGCTGGTGAATGCTGACTTTATGGCTCCGTTTCCATTTAACAAAAATTTCGCACTCGAGTTTTTGGGTGAAATGGGAGAGGCGTGGGGAGACGAGCCCCGCGAGCTTTGGCCTCGCGAAATTCGCGATAAATTTCCTCCCGGAAAAAATCCTAAAACCTTGTCTCAGGCAGTAGACGATATTTTTAGTACACAGGGGCTTTTTGAAACATTGGTAGGTTTTCCTACATTGCCTCACGATGGAGAAGGGTGCCCTGGGCAAAAATCAAACCCGTATGACGACGAAGCGACTCAAAAGTTCGAGACGTCAGACCCGATTGCAAATGGACTTCCCCTCATCGATTTATTTTTAGGTAAGGATGCACAGAAAGTCCGCGGAAACCTTTACAACTCGCATCAAGTGCTTGCGATGTTAAAAGAAGAGCTTCCGGGCAGCGGAAAAGGCGGACTTAGGATTCTACGTAATTTATTGTTTCAAATTTATTACAGTACTCCACCGAAACATAGAAATTCGAAGGATGGAGACGCAAACAACCTCAGCATGGCACTTAAGTTGGTTCGTATGGGGATGATGCGGGAGATTTCGAGATACGTTCGTATTGCTGATTTTGAAGACCCAATGGTACCGCAGTTTTTTGCAACGCTTGTGAACGGCGGGGCCTCAACTGATTTTTCAAATGTATTAAAAACTATTTTTGGGACTGACTCGAGCCATCGCCTGATTTGGAAAGTTTTGGATGAAATGGGCGAAATGATTGACGCCGATGAAGACACTGATCTGAGCGCGAGTCGACTCAAGGAGCTCGAGGGTCAGAGTCCCGAAGCCCAGCGCCGCATCAAATATGAATGGCGTAAAGAGCTTCGCAGACTCAAACAAACGGGATTTTACTCACTATCCATGGCGGAACCATTGGGACTGACGGTTCCTTTTTTAAGAGTTTTGAATCAGGTGTTTCGTGATCATGCCGGATATTTAGCGAGTACGGATCGCTGGGAAAAACTGTTTAGATCTAAAAAATTCGCTTATTTGACCAGGGGACTGTACGAGAGTCGGGAGACTGAACTTCGAGAGTTAACCTTCGGTCTGCTAAAAGATGCCATCTCTCGCCCAGTCCGCGCTTCGGATGCACTAGCTATAGTTAAATCTTTTGATCAGGATATGAATGCTTGGAAAAATTGGGATTTAGCTAAAGCCCGCTACGACCTAATTAAGCTGTCGCCTGATTTTCAAAAATTTAAAAAGGTTGCTGATGAGATTTTTGACTTCTTTAAAGAGATAGGTGGGGACCCCCAGGCGCGTGAAACGGCGCGAAAGCTTAGAGTTTTTGGTGCGGAGCGAGTGGAGTCTCCAGATTTAGTTCGAAGAAGTGACGTTGAGCTCATTCTCGAGGGAGTGGCCGAAAAGCCCGATGATTTTTATAAAGTAATGGAAACCTTGAGTCATTCGGTCGAGAACGGCAGTCTTAAGGAATTATTTGCTTTAATACGTCGAAGTCTTTCTGACTCGGGCCTTTAGATGTAAACTAGGCCCATGGCAAATATGGATGTCCAAGCACTTACCGAAGAAATCAAACGTCGCAGTCAATTCGTAGATGCAATCTTAACTGAGGCCTCTAAGGTCATTGTCGGTCAAAGAGTTTTACTCGAGAGAATGCTTCTCGCGCTTCTTTGCGACGGGCATATCTTGCTCGAAGGATTACCCGGTCTAGCAAAGACACTCGCGATTAAAACACTGGCCGATATTATTCACTGTGATTTTCAGAGGCTTCAATTTACGCCGGATTTGCTTCCCGCGGATCTCGTGGGCACGATGATTTTTAATCAAAAAACAGGAGAATTTACGCCAAAAAAGGGCCCTATTTTTACGAACTTGGTGCTCGCGGACGAAATTAACCGGGCACCCGCGAAAGTGCAAAGCGCGCTTCTCGAAGCAATGGGCGAAAGACAGGTTACAATCGGTGAAACTACTTATCCGCTTCAGGACCCATTTATTGTGTTAGCAACTCAAAATCCAATTGAACAAGAAGGAACATATCCTCTCCCTGAGGCGCAACTCGATCGCTTTTTGTTTAAGGTTAAAGTGAATTATCCCACTATTGCAGAAGAGAAAAATATTTTAAATCGCATGTCCTCAACTTTGGTTCCTAAGGCAAGTAAAGTATGTCATCCGGATACGATTCTCGAGGCGAGACAGGTTTGCGGTCAGATTTATATGGATGAAAAGCTTAAGGACTATATTCTTGGCATTGTTTTTTCGACCCGGTTTCCCGAAAAAATGGGACTTGGGCCAATTAAAAATCAGATTCAGGTGGGCGCATCCCCGCGAGCGACTATCGCTCTTGCGAGAGCCAGTCGTGCCAATGCTTTTATGAATCACCGCGGATTTGTCACTCCAGAAGACGTCAAATCGATTGCTTATGATGTGCTCCGACACAGAATTTTAGTCACTTTTGAAGCTGAGGCTGACGGAGTGGATAGTGAGCAGATTATTAAGAAAATTCTGGAGCACGTTGAAGTTCCCTGAGGGCCATAGTCTTGCTTAGGGATGAGCTATTGCGCAAAGTGCGAATGATCGAGTTTACCACGCGTAAGATGGTAGACGATGCCATGTCCGGACAATACAAAAGTCATTTTAAGGGCGCGGGAGTTCAGTTTTCAGAACATCGGCTCTATGTCCCTGGAGATGATGTACGCCATATTGATTGGAAGGTGAGCGCGCGGTCGCGTGATCCACTGATAAAAAAATATGAAGAAGAGCGTGAACTCACAGTTTTTCTTGTTGTAGATGTTTCTGGTTCTGAGGATTTCGGATCAAACGAAAAACTTAAATCAGAGATCGCTGCAGAAATTGGAGGCATGCTGGCCTACGCTGCGGTTCATAGCGGTGATAAAGTCGGGGTACTTCTTTTCAGCGGAGAAATTGAAAAAATTATTCCACCCAAAAAAGGTAAACAACATATATTGCGGATTGTTCGCGAAATCCTTTCATTTGCCCCCAAATCTCGCGGGACGGATTTAAAGGGGGCACTTGAGGGTGCGGGTCGGATCATGAAACACTCCGGGATAGTATTCATCATCAGCGATTTTATGGCCAAAGATTATGGGATAGCTCTCCGCAGATTAGGGCGAAAGCATGATGTAGTCGCAATTCGAGTTGGAGACGAGAGGGAAGCTAAAGTTCCAAATGTAGGTCAAGTCTTGTTGCTCGATCCAGAAACAGGTAAAGAAGTATTTATTGACACCGGATCATATACTTTTAAAAAATGGATGGCTGAATTTTCTCAAAAACATGAGAGTGATACCCAGAATATTCTCAAATCTAGCGGTGTTGAATGGCTGAAAGTTGTTACAAAGGAAGACTATGCTGAAGCTGTGGTCCGTTTTTTTAGGGCTCGTGCTCGCCGTAGCAGTCGTCGGTGAAATAGGCGGGATTACCCCGATTTTGGCTGCAGTTGCGGAAAAAGAGCCAACTTTGCCCTCGGAGATTCTTAATCTACCTGAGCTACCCGTTCTTCGAGATTTATCAGATCGTACCGCTGCTCCTACAGTTGGCGATGAAGTCCGCATGATTGGGACTAGCAATGCTGTTCCAACTTTGTCCGCAGATCAGATGTTTAAAGTGGAGGACCCACTCGGCGAGGAGCATCTGAGCAATCAGGGATGGGTAATCGTTCAATCTGATGGAAAATTTAAGCAAACACAGGGGGCGTCTGAGCTTGAATTTGCGTTTCTTGTTTCTCCCATCAAGGGCGGAAAGGTATTTTTACCCACACTGGTTTTAAGGGATGTAAACGGTAAAGCCTTGGTTAGAACGCGGCCGCTAGAAATTGAGATAGGATCAGCCATTTCTCCCGATGATCCAAATCCCAATGAAATGGTACCCGCACGTCCACCGATCAGTTTACCGTTTCCGTGGTGGGTTGCGTTACTCATAAGCTTGGTAGTTCTCTGCACGGTAGGTTTAGCTCTTTATTGGATCGTTCGCTATGTTCGTAAACGAAAAGCATTAACCTATGCTGAAACCGTGTTACCCATTCACGCCGAAGATGAGGTGGCAATGGAAGCCCTGAAATTACTGGAAGCAAAAAATTACCCACGTGAAAAAAAATTCAAAAATCATTATTTTTCTGTCTCTGAAATTTTAAAAAGTTATTTAGGTAAGAGATACGGTTTTGATGCCTCAGAGTCGACGGCAAAAGAGATCATTAATTTTTTTGAAGATTCGAAATTAGTTTCAGACCAGGTGGTTGATCGGATCGAAACACTCTTTGAAAAGTTAGATCCCGTTAAATTCAGCGATCACGTACCTAATTTAGAAGAAACTTTGTGGGTGATACAGGAAGCCCGAGGAATTATTCAGTTTACCCGGCGTATGCCTGTCCCAGAGTCACTTTTGCCGGCAAGCCTAAACGCCAGTTCAACTTCTGAGGTGCCGCGTGCGCCTTAAATATTGGCCGTTTCTTTTAATATTAATTTTAATTCCGATTCTTCACCGTTGGTGGAGCGCAAGAAACTCGCCCGCACGAGTAAATTTTTCAATTCCATTGCCGCCGAGTCTCGGAATGAGGAGCCCCGTAAAATGGCTATTGCTCGTTCGGTATATTGCTATGGGTTTTCTAATTTTTTCGCTATCTCGTCCACAATCGAGTTTTAGGGAGACTCAAAGGCAAACGAGTGGACTTGATATAATGATGGTGATGGACGTTTCAGCTAGCATGGACATTGAAGATCTTGCCGAAAGGTCTAGATTTAGCGTCGCTAAAGATACAATGGAAGAATTTATTAAAGGCCGCCAAAGCGATCGCATTGGTTTTGTCATATTTAGCGGAGAGCCCCTTACTCTCGCACCGCCTACTTTAGATTACGGTCTGGTTCTACGTTCGCTTCGTGAATCTCGAATAGGTCTTTTGAAAGATGGAACTGCCATCGGAGACGGCCTCTCCATTGCCGTGGGGCATTTGCGAAATTCAAAAGCTAAAAGTCGAGTTATTGTTTTACTTACGGATGGCGATAATAATTTGGGGCAAGTCGACCCCGCTACTGCCGGGGAACTCGCTGCGGGATATGGGATTCGCGTCTATACGATTGCAATAGGTAAAGAGGGAAGGGTACGGTTGCCGATTCGAAGTAAAGGCCTCTTAGGTAACGAGATCGTGCGGTATCAATATTTTGAAAACGCTCTGAATCCAGAACTACTTCAATATATCGCTAAAATTACGAGCGGAAAATTTTATCGTGTTACGGATGAGTCGGCACTTGAGTCCGTTTTTCATGAAATTGATGGACTCGAAAAATCTGAGATGAAGTCCAATGAAAAAGTAAGATTTGAAGAAAAATATCAAGGCCCGCTGAAATTGGGTTTTGTAGCCCTGGTTCTTGAACAGTTGCTTGCCCGTGGCTGGTGGAGGATCATTCCATGAAGTTTGTTTCGCCTCATTGGCTATGGCTCATTGGCCTGGTTCCACTTATGTTTTTGCTGTTTCTACAAGACGAAAAAAAAAGGAGACAAGCTTTTTCGCTTCTCATCCATGAAAAACTTTGGGGACAAGTAGCGCCCGAGGCAAAATTCGAATCGCGAATTCGAAAGGCAAGGGTATGGAGTCTCGCCTCACTTTTGGTAATTCTTGCGTTGGCTCGACCCCAGTGGGGGGCTCACGAGGAGGTAGTGACAGTCAGTGGTCTAGATATTTTGGTATTAGTGGATATCTCTAATAGCATGGAAGTCGAAGACGTCGTCCCAAGCCGACTAAAAAAGGCGAAGCATTTACTTAAATCTTTGATCGACCGATTGCATGGGGATCGCGTCGGGATTATCCCGTTCGCTGCAAGCAACTATTTAGCCTGTCCTCTCACAACTGATCTCGATTATGTGCTCGAGATTGCGCAATCTCTTTCGACTAAATTGATTTCGAATCAAGGGACCGACGTGGGAGCAGCACTTCAAACCGCTTTTAAGGCTCTTGAGCGTGGCGCAGAACAACAGACAGGCGAGGCGTCGGGATCTCATGTAATCGTATTGATCTCAGATGGCGAGGATCACGAAAATGCTGCCATCAAAGCTGCGGAGGAAATTAAACCAAGAGGTATCAAATTTTACGTAATAGGCGTGGGAACTGAAAAGGGCGGGCCTATACCGATTCGAGACGAAGGTGGAAACCTGGGAGGTTATAAAAAGGATCGGTCAGGGACCTCGGTAATCAGCGGATTTAAACCCGACGCTCTTTTGCAGTTAGCTGCAGTAGGGGGCGGAAAGTATTGGAATGCCACTACGGGTGAAAGCGAGATAGATGAATTAATTACGGATGTCGGTGCCCTTTCCCGGTCTGATTATGCTGAGAAAAGATTTTTAGTTTATGAGGATCGTTTTCAGATCCCTCTTTTTGTGGCCATAATGTTGCTTTTTTTCGAGCTCGGAATTCCTTCAAAAAATATTCGTACTAAAATTGCGCGAGCTGTTCAGTGGGCGGGGATTTTTATTCTTCTGATGGTACAACCCCATGTAGCAATGGCCTCTGGCATGATCGAAAAGCAACCGACCGTGCAAGGTTATCTGCAGAATGAAAAAGGTTTAAAGGCATTTAAAGAGGGCAAAACAGAGGAAGCCAAACAATTTTTTGAGTCCGCTGCCGGAGAAAATCCAGAACTCCCTCAAAATGGTTTTAATCGTGGCATTATTCAGCTGACCGAAGGGGATCAGCAATCAGCCCAGGATTCGTTTAGTAGTTCCGCACAAGAGGCACTGAGGCGCGGGGACGAGCAGTTAGCGACTGAGTCGCTTTTTAATCTAGGAGTAACTCGGGCGAAAAAAGGTGAAGTCACGGAAGCTGCTAAATCTTTTTTCGCGGCACTCGAATTGGCGAAAAAAAGTGGTAATGACGTCTTAGAAAAAGACATTAGAAAAAACATTGAGCTTTTATTAAAAGAAAAACAAAAGCAGCAGCAAAAAGAAAACGAAAAAAGCGATAAAAAGGATCAAAAAGGCGAGTCCGATAAGAATAACCAAAAGGATTCTGCCCAGGGAGGAAAAAACCCTAATAGCGGAGAGGACAAAGATAAAAAGAACGATTCTTCGGATCAGGGTGAAAAAGATAAAAAATTTGCTCAAACTCCTCAAGATCAGCGCAAGCGTTCATTTAAATCTCAGAAAATGTCTAAAGAGGATGCAGATCGTGTTATGAATGAACTTAAGGATCGCGAAAGTGGTCTTCAGCAAAAGCTCAAAAAACAAAATAACCAGGGCCACGCGAATGCTAAGGATTGGTAAGGGGTTCGCAAGGGTTGTTTTTTTTATTTGGTTCAGTCTCGGTACGAGCCTTTCGAATTCATGGGCTGCCCCTCATTTTACTGCCGAGGTCGATCGCAATCAAATTTCCGAACGTGACTCCGTTACCTTAAAGATGGTGACACGGATAGACGGCGTAGGATCGGTGAGTGAGCCGCAATTTGTCGCACCTGATTTCGAAATTGTTAATAGCTACGATGGCTCTTTT